>JBDLWH010000306.1:0-7790 GCA_039804325.1 Verrucomicrobiota bacterium | reverse complement strand
CCTGTGGCAAGTCCGCCATGGATCACGCGAGTCCCCTCCGGGAGCCAACGTTCGGCGGGCGACCAGCGGTAATAATCGTCAGTCCGCACGGGGATGTGCAGCAATGCCAGATCGGCCCCGTCCGAACACCAAACCACTCGCGCCTCTTTCAGCCCCCTCTGTGACTCATGTCCGTAACTCACCAAAACCTGCCGCCCTGCGCTGTGCGCCAAAACATGAGCCGCCGTTAGAAAATAACCGTCTGCCGAGATCGGCGTCGCCGATGCCCCAACCGCATCTTTCGTCACTTGCGAAAGCACAAACCCACGCGTCCCCCAGCCACCCACACCACCCAACCCGCCGCGCTCCATCACCACAACCGCACTGGCACGTCGGCTTACCATCTGACGAATAGCCGGCCCCGGCAGTTTCAAATCTGCCGACGGCACCACAGCGCACGATTGAAGGAGGCACCCAGCTAACCCTAATGCACATCGCCGCGTGATTCGTTCCACGCCATGAAGATAGACACATCAGAACCGATCCGTCACACCCGATTTTAGTAATTCTCCAACAATTTCTCCACGACACGCCGAAACGGCGCGGCCATCGCGAGAATGGGCACCTCGTGAGACGCGCGCCAAGATTCCCCGACACCAGGGCGGAATGACGGAGCCAGGGCGGTGCCGTCATGCACGTGCATGGTCACTCGGTAGCGAGTGATCGCATAAATCTCATGAGCCAGAATCGGTAGGTGCCCAATCTCCACGGCTTCACGGATAGGCAAATGCCACAAACCCGTGCGCCGCTTGCCACCCTCGTGGTGGAGCAACAGTCGACCATCCGCGTCGCGCAACCAGATCGCATGTTCGTCAATCCGCGTGATCGAGATCTTGCGACTCTTAACGGGCAGGCATTCTGGCTCACGAGCCGCACAATACCTCGCCACCGGACACAGCACACAATCCGGCACCCCGCGTCGGCAAATCCGCTGACCCAATTCCATGAGCGCCGCATGATAGATGCGCGGGTGCTTCCCATCCGCCAGTTGTTCTGCCCACTCCCAGAGTTGCCGAATGCCCGCACCGGTGTCCACTGGATCGTTAAAATCGAACAATCGCGCCAGCACGCGCGCCACATTGCCATCGACTAACACCGCCGGCATCTCGAAGGCAAAAGCACGCAACGCCCCGGCCGTGTAGGGCCCCACCCCGGGGAGCCTCCGCATCGCCGCTACGTCCGAAGGAAACACGCCACCAAAATCCCTGAGCACCGCGCGCGCCGTCTCGCGTAACATGCGTACACGCCGGTAATACCCTAACCCTTCCCACGCCTTGAGTAACCCCGCGTCATCCGCTGCGGCCAACGCCTGCCAATCCGGGAAAACCTCCAAAAATCTCGTGTAATACCCTTTCCCTAACACCGTGGCTATCTGCGTCTGCTGGAGCATCACCTCTGAAACCAATACCGCATACGCATCGCGCGTCCGGCGCCATGGGTAGTCCATGCCGTGGCGCTCAAACCAACGCGCCAGCGCCGAACGAAACCCCACCGCCCCATCTATCACGTTAGTCTGTCGTCGCGCTTTCAACACGCCGACATGCTTGGCCAGCACCGCCTCCGCCACCATGCCAAATTTACTAACATTCTATCAAATGCAACGCCTTAATTCCCAAAAAAATACCGCCGCCCGAAAAGATCGGACGGCGGGTTAATGGTGATAGATTATGTTTCTCAGGCGCTAGCCTTAGCCGCTTTCGCGACGAGGGCGAGCTTGGCCTGGGCAACGATGGCAGAAAACGCGGCGGCATCCGTGATCGCCAGATCCGAGAGGATCTTGCGGTCAGCTTCGATGCCGGCTGCTTTCAAACCTTCGATGAAACGCGAGTATGTCATGTCCTGAGCGCGAACGGCGGCGTTGATACGCTGCGTCCACAACTGGCGGAACTGACCCTTGCGCTTTTTCCGATCTCGATACTCATAAGTCAACGCCTTGCGGACTGCGTCCTTGGCGTAACGAAAGAGTTTCGAGCGGAAACCGCGGAAACCCTTGGCACGGAGCAGCACGCGCTTGCGACGCTTGCGGCTGGCCGGTGAATTAGTGGCACGTGGCATGTATTGTTTTCAGTTTGAACAGGTCGTTATTTTCATTCCTTCCGCAGTCTCACCTGCTCGTGCTTCCCTTGCGGGATCAGGCTGCGTAAAGGCCGTCCGATTCGCGGACGGGGGCGTGTTCCGTTGCTGGCTTCAGTTTCAGTGGAAGGGAAGGTTCTCCTTGACGTTTTTAATGTCGGCGGCAGAAACGAGACACGCTTGACCCAGCCTGCGCTTGCGCTTGCTGTTCTTGCCTTGCAGCAAGTGGCGTGCCCCTTGTTTCCGTCGAAGGACCTTCCCCGTTCCTGTCACTTTGAAGCGCTTAGCTACGGCTTTGCGTGTCTTTGCTTTTCCAGAGACTCTTGGCATGGGACGGGCAAACTAGGCATCCCCAATCTCTTGGCAAGATCAAAATGAAGGTTTTTTTCCAACTGACCATCAGAGCACCCTATCCAGACCCCATCACGCATCGCGTGGAGCCCTCTCAGCCTAACGGTCAACGGGAGTTGTCTAACGAGCCGCGGCTAATCCCGCTTGTGAGAGCATGACGTCGAATTTCATCCCCTTGAGCTGCAGGCGTGTCGCCAGAGGGAAATCGGCGGCCTGAACTAACAACTGAATGATTTTGCGGCCCGCCGCGCGCGGATCATCCATGATGCTGTTAACTTTGGCGTGGGTGACGGATTTGCCATCGGCGGCACGCACGGCAACGGTTTGATTCGGCTGAGCACCGGCGGCCATCGGCGCGGGCACCGACACCGGCACGGCAAAAGCATGGTCATTGCTCACTGTGAGCACGTGGGTCGCGTAGTTGACCGGCTTGCCTACCTCCACCAGCACTTCTGTCACCACCCCATCCACCGGAGCGCGCAAAAACCGCCGCTCGTATTGAGATTTCCAATACGTATATTGGATTTCTTGGATGTGCTCGGCTTCCAGTTGCGCTTCGTAGGTGCCTTGATACATCTTTTCCATGGCCAGCGCCCAATCCAATCGGGAGCCATCCGCCTTGCGGCGCCGCACGGCGAGTTGGGTTTCCTCGCGGGTGATGGTCCACGCGGCCGCTTGGCAGCCCGCCGCCTTGACGTTGGCCTTGGCGTCCATCGCCTGTTTGGCCAAATCGAGTTGCAGCTTGGTGGCCTCCAATTCGGTATGCCCAAGGATTTGGTCTTTTTGAACCAGGTCGCCCACTTTGACAAACATTTCCACCATCACGCCGGGCATGGCAGCTCGCACTGATTCGACCACCTGAGTGGCGGCCGCAGATTCTACCATCACCATCTCGCCAGCCATCGCCGACGTGGATTTTTGGGCCTGCACCGCGTGAGTGCCGCCGCAACACACCACCACCGCGACCATTGCCGATTTCATACTCAATAGCCGTCCGACTTGGAAAATGCGGTTTAATTGATTCATAGCGCCCCTCATTACCGCAGCCGGACCCGTTATCTTTCACCACCTACCGACAAACCCCCTGCCATCACCCGTGGCCGCCCCTCGTGAGCTCTCTACAAAGTTGTTTCTTGTTAGCCTCATTCCCTAGCGCGCGCTGAACCGCAGAATGCAGCGTCGCATTCCCCCTGCCACCGAGTGATGATAGCCGCGTGGCTTCCATCCCCCTCATGGAGGCGCCGCACATCCGGCACGGCGCTCCCTTGCTCACCATGATCACGCTCTCAATACCGGTAGTGATCGGCCTTGTAAGGTCCATCCACCGAAACACCAATATAGTCTGCCTGCTCGGGCGTAAGCCGCGTGAGCTTGGCTCCCACCTTGGCCAAATGCAACCGGGCAACTTCCTCGTCCAGATGCTTGGCCAATACTTTGACCTCCCCTGCCTGATAGGTATCTTTGTTAGCCCAGAGATCAATTTGCGCGAGGGTCTGATTGGTGAAGCTGTTAGACATCACGAAGCTCGGGTGGCCCGTGGCGCAACCGAGATTAACTAACCGACCTTCTGCTAACATGTAAAGACTGTTACCCGCTGGAAAGGTATATTTATCCACCTGCGGTTTGATATTTTTCTTCACCACGCCAGGCGCGTTGTTGAGCTTATCGATTTGGATTTCGTTGTCGAAGTGACCGATGTTACACACGATGGCCTGGTCCTTCATTTTTTCCATGTGTTCAAGACGGATGATGTCCTTGTTGCCTGTAGTCGTCACATAGAGATCACCCCAACCGAGCGTGTCTTCCACGGGCAGCACGCGGAAGCCTTCCATCGCCGCTTGTAGCGCGCAGATCGGATCCACTTCAGTCACGACGACTTGAGCGCCTTGGCCGCGCAAGGCTTGGGCGCAGCCCTTGCCGACATCGCCATACCCACAAACCACGCCAACCTTACCTGAAATCATCACGTCTGTGGCGCGCTTGATGCCATCCACAAGTGACTCGCGGCATCCATAGAGATTATCAAACTTCGACTTGGTCACCGAATCGTTGACGTTGATGGCGGGGACCAAGAGCGTGCCGGCCTTCGCCATTTGATAGAGACGGTGGACACCGGTGGTCGTTTCCTCGGAAACGCCCTTCCACTCCTTGACGATCTCGTGGAAAATTCCAGGTTGCTTGAGCTGGATGTCCTTGAGCAGATTCTTGATCACCTGTTCCTCATGGCTCTCTGAAGGGGTGAGGATCCAATCGGAACCATTCTCCATTTCGAAGCCCTTGTGAATGAGGAGCGTGGCGTCTCCGCCGTCATCGACAATGAGTTGCGGGCCGAGACCTTGTGGGTTGACCAGAGCCTTCCAGGTACACCACCAGTATTCCTCGAGGGTTTCACCCTTCCACGCAAACACCGGAACGCCGGTCGCCGCTATGGCCGCCGCCGCGTGATCCTGCGTCGAAAAAATGTTACAGGAAACCCAGCGCACTTGCGCCCCAAGCTCCACAAGCGTCTCAATGAGCACCGCCGTCTGAATCGTCATGTGCAGCGACCCCATGACGCGCACCCCCTGGAGCGGCTTGCTTGGCCCATACTTGGCGCGCGTCGCCATCAACCCGGGCATCTCATGCTCGGCAATTTCAATTTCATTACGGCCAAAATCAGCCAAGGTGATATCTCTCACTTTATAATCGTCGATGCTCATGGAATTGGATGCGTTAGTTCAATCAATGTTGGAAATGAGACGAAAAAGCAGAGCTAACCAAAGCTCATACACCGGCGTCTCGTTTGGGGGATGTTAGCTGACGGCCAGCTTGAGTGCGGCAGCCATGTCGGTGGATTCCCACGTCAAGTCGGCGTCGTCCTTACCGAAGTGGCCGTAGTTGGTCGTCTTCGAGTAGATTGGGCGCAACAGTTGAAGTTGTTTGACGATGTCGGCGGGCTTGAAGGAAAACACCTTGAGGATGCCTGCTAAAATCTTCTCGTCACTCGTGGTGCCTGTGCCAAACGTGTCCACATGGACGCTCACCGGCAGCGGGTGGCCGATGGCATAGGCAAACTGCACCTCGCAGCGCGTGGCTAGGCCGGCGGCGACGACATTTTTGGCCACCCAGCGACCCATGTAGGCAGCAGAGCGGTCCACTTTCGAGGGGTCCTTACCCGAAAAGGCACCACCGCCATGGCGACCCGTGCCGCCGTAAGTATCGACGATGATCTTGCGGCCCGTGAGACCGCTGTCGCCTTGCGGACCACCCACCACGAACTTACCCGTCGGGTTGATCAAATACTCGGTGTCCTCGGTGAGCATGCTCTCGGGCAAAACCTTCTGGATCACCTCCTCAATGCAGAATTTCTCAATCGTGGCGTGCGTCACGTCTGCCGCGTGCTGGGTGGAGATGACCACATTAACGATACGCGTCGGCTTGCCATCGACATATTCCACCGACACCTGGGATTTCGCGTCGGGGCGCAGCCACTGGACCAGTTTGCCCTCCTTGCGGATACGAGTGAGCTCGCGTCCCAATCGGTGCGCAAACATGATGGGTGCCGGCATCAACTCGGGCGTCTCGTCACACGCATAACCGAACATGATCCCTTGATCACCGGCTCCCTGCTCCGTGGTCTTCTTCCCTTCCGCCTCCTTCGCGTCAACTCCCTGCGCAATATCCGGCGACTGCGTCGTGAGATAGTTGTTAATAAAAATCCGGTCGGCATGAAACATGTCGTCGTCGTTCACGTAGCCGATGCCGCGCACGGCATCGCGGATGATCTGCTCCACATTGATGACCGTACCGATTGGCTTGTTGCCAATTTTCGGAATAGTGATCTCTCCACCGACCACCACTAAGTTGCTTTTCACAAAGGTTTCACAGGCCACGCGACTCGTCGGATCCACCGCGAGGCACGCGTCGAGGATCGCGTCGGAAATAGTGTCACAGACCTTGTCGGGATGACCTTCGCCAACCGATTCTGATGAAAAAATGTAGGTGCTCATGTGCTTTTTTGATTTTTCGTATCGTCAAATCGTGATGCGTAGATACAACCAGCTTGCCATGCCGTCAATGCTCAAATCACTAAAATTGCTTTCCGACCCAACCCGATTGCGCATTTTGAGGCTTATCAGCAGCGAAGCCCTCTCGGTCGCAGAACTGCAAGAAATCCTCAGCATGGGCCAAAGCCGCATCTCCACCCAGCTGTCCCTACTCAAATCTGCCGGCCTCGTCGCCGATGAACGCAGCGGAAAAAATAACATGTATTCCTGCACCACCCCACCGGATCTCATGGATGTCGCCCAATTGGCTGCCGAAGAAGTACCCGAAGTCGCGGCGGACAAGGCCGCACTCCGCCATTTGCTCGCCAAGCGCAAGGACAGCGCCCGCGCCTATTTCGACGAACTCGCCGGGCGTTTCGGCAAGGATTACGTCCCGGGGCGATCGTGGAAAGCCCTCGCCGAAGCCCTCATCAAGGTGCTCAACTATCAAGTGGTGGCCGACCTCGGTGCCGGCGAAGGCACACTCGCCCAACTCCTTGCCCAACGCGCCCAGCACGTCATCGCCGTGGACCTGTCCCCCAAAATGGTCGAGTTCGGCCAAGCCCTCGCCATCCAAAACGGCCTCCCCCACGTCGAATACCGACTCGGCGACATCGAAGCCCCCCCCATCGCCGAGCAATCCGTTGACCTCGCCATCCTCAGTCAGGCCCTCCACCACGCGGAACACCCACAACGCGCGCTCGACGCCGCTTGGCGCATCCTCAAACCCGGCGGCCGTCTCATCGTGCTCGACCTCGTCCAACACCACTTCGAGGAAGCTCGCCAACTTTACTCTGACCGCTGGCTCGGGTTCTCCGAAAGCGGACTGGCCACCATGCTTCAAAATGCCGGCTTCCTTGGGGTCGAAACCGTCGTGACCGATAGAGAAATCGCCGCCCCCCATTTCCAAACGCTGCTAGGCATCGGCGCGCGCCCCTGATGCTCACCCCAGCATCCCACCCAGCCCCTTGCCCCACATCAGCCCTAGCAGCTCACTCAACTCTCCTATCATCAACCTTTCGCAATGAATTCTCGCGTTTTTCGTCACAAACGAATTGTTCCTGCTTGTCAGCAGGGTTTTCAAGATTGTCCGGGTTGCTTCTTGAGTCTGTAGGGCAAAGACGCTAGTCATCGGCCATGGCTGATTCATTAAACGCTCTGGAACTTTGCGCGGGCGGAGGTGGTCAGGCTTTGGGCTTGGAAATGGCGGGATTCTCGCATGCCGCGGCGGTGGAGTATGAACCACAATTCTGCGAAACACTGCGCACAAACCGGCCCGCATGGAATGTCCTGAATCAAGAC
>JBDLWH010000305.1:0-4212 GCA_039804325.1 Verrucomicrobiota bacterium | reverse complement strand
GTGGCAGGAATGCCGCCAAGCAGCGATGGAAAAGAGGCCCAAGGTGATGGGCACGGACAAACCGATTTTAACTTAGGCAATCATGGCATCACTGAGCGCACTTTTATTGGTTATTGCGATGGGGTTCGCGGTGGTGATAGGCCCGCAATCACGGCCGTGGACGTGGGGGCCGGGGATGATGGTGCTCGGGTTGGCGGTGTGTTCGGCGGTGCCGGTGGTGTGGAAGCGGGGGAGGGCCCCGGGTGACGCCGGGTGGCTTGTTTGTGGGTTGGCTGTTGTGGGATGGTTTGCGTGGCGGGCAATGCATTCGCCGGTGGCTGAGCTTGGTCAGGCGGATTTATTGTTAGCGGCGGCTGTGGTGGGAGGCTTTGTGAGCATGCGGGCGATAGCCGGGGATGATCTGGCAGAGCGTATTTTTCTTTGGGGGGTGGCCCTGTTGTTACTGGCTAACATCGTGGTCATCGGCCAACAAATTCAAGACCCATCGTATTCGCCGATTTTTCGGACGCGGCGGGTGACGTATGGTTCGGGGTATTTTGCGACCTACAATGAGGCCGCCAACTATCTGATAGCTTGTTCGTTGATTGTGGGTGGGGCGGCATGGTTTGGGCGGCACGGCACGTTCACGCGGGTGATGTGGTTTGTGATAGCCGCTTTAGGATTGGCGAGTGTTTGGTTTACGCGTTCGCGTGGTGGCATTTTTGGCGCGGCGGTGGGAAGCGGGGTGTTTGCGGTGGTGGCACTGGTGATGTCCAAGCGGCGGGGGTCGCGGTGGTTTGCTCCGGCCGTCATCGCCATTCCCGTCATCGGGCTGGCACTTGGGTCGTATTTCATCATAGGCTGGCAGGAAGCTCAGGAAATCAGGACGGCAGGCAGCGGAATTGATGGGTTGTTAGACAACTCCTGTCGGCTTTACTATCTGGGCATTGCCCTCTCGTGCATTGGATTGCATCCGTTAGCTGGTGGTGGCAGTCGAAGTTTCAGTTGGGAGTGCTATCGGTTTTGGGAGTCAGCGGTTCAAGGGGCGGGGGGGGCCAGGCCCGACATGGTTCACAATGAAGTTGTTCAAGCCCTCACCGATTACGGGTTGGTGGGGGGTGGGCTGCTAGTCGGTTTGCTCGGGGCGTTGGCCTTAGCAGCCGTTTTGCGGGTGCTCTTTGATGACGTTGCCAAGATCCCGGGATCTGCGGATGTCTGGCGCCTCGGGGCATTGGCTGGCCTCGCAGGCATGCTCGTTCAGTCGAGCTTCAGTTTTGTGTTCCATCAGATACCCGGAGCGTTGTTGTTAGGGATTTGTTTAGCCCCCTTATCGCGCACTATTGATAGGGCACCGGGTAAAAACACCTTGGGCACGAGGGTACTACTAACTCTAGCAGCGATTTCTAGCGTTTTGTTGTTACTGCCCGCCGGATGGGCGGGCACCCAGGTGACGCGCATCCTCTGGCCCGTCTATTTCGGCAAGCAGCCGCTTCTCTCAGCCGAATCGCGTATCGACGCCCTGAGCGAGGCGATTTCACTCTGGCCGCAGACTGAGTTCTATCAGGAAAGAGCTGCGCTTTTCCAATCCTTCATGGGATCCGCCGAGGACGGCGGATTGCGGGAGCCTGCCGAACGCGCGATCAACGACTATCAGGCAGCCGCTCGGCTAAACCCCTACGATCCAGGCCTAGCAGTGAATGCCGCCAATCTTTTGAGCGTTTTGCGGCGTGATGCCGAGGCTGAAGTCGAATATGCTAGAGCGATTGTTTTGCAGGGCGGGATGGAATCGGGGTTTCGCGGGCATTATTCGTTTGCCGCGCATTCCATGCGCAAAGGACTGAGGCAATTCCATCGGAACCAATCGGCAGCGTTAGAGTCGTTAGAGCATGCCGCTATCGCGATTGAGGAGGCCGTCAAACAGACACCCGGTTATGTCATGGGTAACGACGGTCGAAGCATGCGAATTTCCATCCACGAAAACCTGGGACGCGCCCGCGAGGCGGCGGGCAACACGGCAGGTGCCCTGTTAGCCTACGACATGGCAAGCTCGATTCCCACCGGCGCACGCGTTCACTACGAGGCCGGCGTCCTGATAGGCCGCATGGCCGTCGAGTCGTGGTCACAACGCCAGGCCCCTGTGGCACTCAAGCAATTTTTAGATGCCCGCAAGCGCATTGCGCAGGCAGGCAACGAGTTGCCTGCGGGAGTTACGTCCAAGCAGCGTGCGGAATTCATCGTCTATCTGGATCGGATGATAGCCTTTCTCAAAGGCGCCAAGGTGGTGCCCAGCGAGTAATGATTCCAGTGCTGCTCTCAGCGTTGGATTTGCTTCCAATCGATTTGTTTTTCCGAGAGGCCGACGATGAATTCGCGGAGTTTGGCATCGGCTTCAGCCTCGGTGACATCCTTATCTAACCACGGGAGTTTGCCATACCACATTGAGGCGGACACGTAGGCCCAGCGCTGGTCCATACCGCGCATGAGGCGGTCCTTCATATCAACTAACGTGCGTTTGACGTGGTCGCATTCGACGCGGTCGTTGCCGACGAAGAAGTAGTAGGTGATACTATCAAACTGCCAGGCATTTTTGAGGTTGTCTTGATTGGGGATGGATTGGGATGAGGTGAGGCGGCGGGTAGGGATGATGCGCCCGGTGTGCAACTTGAGAGGGATTTCAGATGAGGAAATGATAGTGTGGCCTTGGGCAGGCATGCACCGCTCCGGGCGATGGATCGAATTGTTCAGATCGTAACCGGAGAGCACGATAGAGAGGTCGATGCGATCTTTGTCGGATTCCCTATCGGAAAAAAATTGGTTTGGATTTGAGCGGAAACAAACGGCTTTGGAGAATTGGGTATCTTTGGAGAGGATATCGATTTCGGCTTTGCTCGGGGTGATTTGGTTGAGTTGCCACTCACCCAGAGTGTGAGGCAGGGACATATTGATGGCGGATGGGGCGACATTTCCGGTTTGAGGCAGGACGTAAACCGAGCCGAGGCCAAGGGCGAGCCCCACGGGCAGGATCAAGGAGGCGAGTTTCATGGGGGAGTTTCCAATGGGTCGGGGTGGGTGGGGGCGACCACGGTTCGGCGGAGGGATTGGCGTTCTGGGCGTTTCCACGGCAAGCCGCCTTCGAGCACGGCATGGAGCGAGAGCAAGAGCAAGAGGGATATCGGATAGAAAAGGAGCAGGCCGGACCAGTCGTGCCATGTTTCGCGTGCCCATTTGGCGTCGCCATACTCGGCGATGACAAAGATGGACGTCACGCGCAAGGCATTGCCGAAAATGGCCAAGGGGACGGCAGCGAAAAACAGGATGGCTTTTTTCCAGAGAGCGATGCGAGCGACGTACGCCCAAGCGGCCGAGATCATCAACAAAGCCATGAGTGAGCGGATGCCGCTGCACCCGCCGGCGATGCTGAGCGGTGCCCAGTTGCCATGAACCGGCAGGATGTCGGTGCCTCGGACGGTGGTTTCCACGCCGCAAAGGCTGGAGCCAAAATGGGCGAGCGAGGTGGCCATCGCCTGAAGACCGGTGGTGGCTTGTTGGAAAAAGGGGACGGGAATGGCCAACCAAAAGAAAAACAATGGGAAGGCAAGCAGGCGTGCGGATTTCCATCCCCAGAGAGTGAGGGCCGATCCCCAAAGTAGGATGGGAAGGGCACCCACCGCGACGCGGGCCTGAACGGTGCGGTAGGCCGCCGCGTAGAGCACCACGCCCACGAAAACCACGGCCAGTCCGAGCCATGAGCCGTTGGTAGCGGCGGCACGTAATGGTTTGAGTTGATAGAGAATGAGTCCGGCGATGAGAAAGGGGAAGGCATAGCCGTGAGCGTAGTCGGCTTCTTCGGTCCAAGTGCTCTGGAGCCAGCCGAGAGCCGAGTTGTCGCGGGCAGGGCCGTAGCGCGGCACCCAAGCGAAGAAAAAGATGAGGACGAGCACGGAGATGCCGACGACTATCCAAGTGTCGAAGCGAGCCTTTGGGGCGGCAGAGGCGCGCGGGCTTTGGGGCGGAAGCGGTTGGGCATTCATGAAAATGTGGATAGGACGGCGGGCGGGGGCGAGCGGCTGGCAAAGTATTGCCACGGCACCGTATGCTGTCAATCATGACGCCCCGCGCCCGCAGATTGTTAGGACGTTAGAGCATTCCCGCCAATGAAGAACGATTTCAAGGAAAAGGTGTTGGTGTGTTGTGGTGCCGGGCCGGAACCGTTCAGCGGGAGTGAGCCGGGCA
>JBDLWH010000304.1:0-7245 GCA_039804325.1 Verrucomicrobiota bacterium | reverse complement strand
CTCATTGGCTTTGAGTTGGCCGATGGCCGAAAGGAATTGCGATTGTTGGGCGAGAATATCGGAGGTGACCATCCGGTAGTATCCATAGCCCCCTGCGATGAGCATCAGGGTGATGCCCAAGAAAATGGCGGCGGCCAATCTGCGGGTGCTGGACGTGTCGGGATTCGGGGCATCGAGATTCGGGGCGTCGAGATTCGGGGCGTCGGGATTCGGGGCGTCGGGATTCGGGGCGTCCGATGGCCCAGTGGCGGATGGCCCAGTGTCGGATGGCCCAGTGGCGGATGGCATGACGATGGATGGTAAACGCGATTGGCTCGGGGCGATTATTCGACGAGTTGGTGGCGCATCGCGTATTGGGTCAATTCGGCATTGGTGTGCATCTGCATTTTTTCGAGGATTCGGATGCGGTAGGTGCTGATGGTGTTGGCGCTGAGAGACAATTCCATGGCTATTTCTTTGATCGATTTTTCGGAGGCGATGAGGCGGAGGATTTCGAATTCGCGAGCGGAGAGGCGTTCGTGGAGTTTGGTTCCGCCGGTGTTGCTGAGCATGGTGGCGAGTTGTTCGGCGAGTTGAGCGCTGACGTATCGCCCGCCGGTGAGGATGTGTTGGACGGCGCGGATCAATTCGGCGCCGGCGCTGGCTTTGGTGAGGTATCCGACGGCGCCGGCGCGGAAGGCGCGCAAGGCGAACTGATGTTCGGCATACATGCTGATCATGAGGACGGGGGTTTTGGGGTGTTGGGAATGGATTTCCTTGAGGACGTCCAATCCGCCGCGGCCGGGCATCGAGATGTCGAGGATAATGAGATCCCACGGCTCGGCGAGGGCCATTTGGAGCGCTTTGCGGCAATCGTCAGCTTCCCCAAAGGTCGTGTCCTTGAACGCTTCGGCGAGGAGGAGTTTTAGGCCGCTGCGCATCATCGCATGGTCGTCGGCGAGGAGGATTTTCATGGGGTTTCTGGAGGAGGCGTGGTGAGGCAGGGAGCGAGGACGCGCACGGTGATGCCGTGGCCGGGATTATTGAGCCATTCGACGGTGCCGCCAAAGGTGCTCACACGTTCGCGCATGCCGAGCAAGCCGAGCGCTTTGCTTCCGGTGAGGCGATCGGGTGGGCATCCGCAGCCGTTGTCGTGGATGGTGAGTTCCAAGCCGTCGGGGTGGGTCATGAGAGCGATGGTCACCTCGGTGGCCCGGGCGTGACGGATGACATTGGTGAGAGCTTCCTGAACGATGCGGAACAAGGCGAGGGCGAACGGAGCGTCCAGGTCGAGGTCGTCGGGCAACGTGAGCAGGAATTTGAGATCGGTGCGTTTGGCGGTCTCTTCGGCTTCCCATTCGATGGCGGCGACGAGGCCGAGGTCGTCGAGGACGGCGGAGCGCAGGGAGGTGCAGATGGTTTGGGTTTGTTCGGTGAGGCGTTCGACGATGGGGACCATGGCGACGATGCGGTCGGATAATTCGGCGAGGTTGGGTGGGGTGACGGATTGGAGGTGGCGGTCTATCCACATCAGTCCGATCTGCAAGGCTGTCAAGTGTTGGCCGAGGCTATCGTGGAGTTCGCGCGAGAGGGTGGCGCGTTCTTCTTCGCGGACTGATTGGAGGCGAGCGGTGAGGGTGTGGAGGTTTTTGGCGGACTGGACGAGTGAGTTTTCGGCTTGTTTGCGAGCGGTGATATCGCGCAGGAAGATCATGAGGCGACCGCCTTGGGTAGGTCGATACTGAGCACTGATTTCGACATCAAAGACGGAGCCATTTTTTCGGCGGTGGTGGGATTCGAAACGGATGCGGCCGTGGTCGATGATGCGTTGGATCTGTGATGCGATGTCGGTGGCGGATTGGGCGACTTCCAGGTCGGGGATGCGCAGGGACAGGAGTTCTTGGCGGTTGTAGCCGACCATAAGGCAATAGGTCTCATTGACTTCTAGGAGGTTTCCCTGGGTATCGGCGAGCCAGAATCCGTCCATGGCGGTTTCGATGATGGTGCGGTGGCGTTCTTCGCTTTCGAGGAGTTTGCGTTCGAGTTGGTGTTTGTAGAGGGCGATTTCGATGGTGATTTCCAAGTCGCGATCCCTGAAGGGTTTGATGATGTAACCGTAGGGCTCGGCGAGCTTGGCGCGCTGAAGCATCGTGTTTTCGGAATGGGCCGTGAGAAACACCACGGGAATCTGGAAGCGCGTCCGCATGGCATGGGCGGTTTCGATGCCGTCCATCTGGCCTTGGAGGCCAATATCCATCAGGACCAGATCGGGTTGCAAATCGGCGGCCTTGGTCAGTGCGCCCTCGCCGCTGGCGGCGCTGCCCACAACGTGGTAGCCGAGTTGGGAGAGGTTGATTTTGAGATGGGTAGCGACGATGGCCTCGTCCTCAACGATCATCAGGCGTGGCGGGTGCATGGGCAGCGGTGACTAATGGAAATGTAGGGGGAATGCTACCTCAAAGACGGTTTGAGTGGTAGGAAGGAGGCAGAGTTCGCCGCCGAGTTGTCGGGCGAGGTTGACGGATACTTGCAGGCCGAGTGACGAGAGACTGTCGAGCGAAAAGTCTGGGGGTAGGCCGATGCCGTCATCGGCGACGCTGAAGTGGATTTTGGCGTCGAGCGGGTTGTGGCGCAGCGAGATGTGGAGATGGCCGCCGCGGTCGTTGGGGAAGGCGTGTTTGAGGGCGTTGGTGATGAGTTCGTTGGCGAGGAGGCCGCACGGGATGGCTTGGTCGATTTCGAGTTGGGCGCGGTCGAGGTCGAGGTGGAGTTGGATGGGTGAGTGACTGGCGGTGAGGGATTTGAGTAATTGTTCGCAGAGGGTTTTGAGGTAGTCGGCCATTTCGACCGAGGCGAGGTTATTGGATTGATAGAGATGCGAGTGGATCAAGGCCATGGAAAGGACGCGATTTTGCATTTCTTTGAGGGCGTCTTTGACGTTGGCGTCGGTACTGTGGTCGGCTTGGAGGTGGAGCAAGCTGCTCATGATTTGGAGGTTATTTTTGACCCGGTGATGGACCTCTTTGAGGAGGACTTCCTTTTCGTGGAGCGAGTTTTTGAGAGCGTCTTGAGCTTGCATGGCCTCGGTGATGTCCCATGCGAGGTCGGCGAGCGATGAGGTGGCCTGGATGTCGAGGGGGTTGTAGTCGGTGGGTTTATTGCCCACGCCGAGGATGGCCATGATTTTTTCGCCGCGGATGACGGGGACGACGAGTTCGCGAGTGATGGCGGAGTGGCCTGGTGGCAGACCTTTGCGGTTGGGAATGGCCGCGTAATCGTTGTGGATGACGGGGCGGCCTTTGCGGATGCAATCCGCCCAGGCCCCGGCTTGGTCCACTGGATAGTGCTGGCCAGCCATGCCCTCGGCGTTGCATAGGTGCTGGGTGGTGTGAGTGGACCACGCCTGGAGGCGCAGGGCATTCTGGTCGGCGTCGATGAAATGATAGAATCCGACGGTGCTGTCGGTGAGGATTTCGGCCTCGTCCAAGGTGGCGCGGAGCATGTCGGCCAGGGAGAGCGACTGGGCGAGGATCAACAATCTGGCGCGAGCGGCCAGAGTCATGGCTGAGAGTTTGTGAGCGGTGACGTCGCCGAAGACCATGAGGCAGGTGGCATTGCCAGAGGAATCTTGGGCGCTGGTGGCGGTGATTTTTGCCCAGAAATTCGAGCCATCGGTTTTGGTGAGGAGCAATTCACATTCTTGCGGCAGGTGGGAGTTGAAGAGGGCGTTGCGTTTTTGATAGAACGCGTCTTGTTGGGATTTGGGAATGAACCGAGTGAACGGCTGGTTGATGAGATGGCGGCGAGGCACTTGCAAGAGAGTCGAGGCGGTGAGATTGGCTTGCACGATGAGACCTTCTTCGCTGAGGGTCATATAACCCAGTGGTGCCAGATCATAGAGGTCTGTATAAAGCGCTCTCGATTCTTCGAGCTCGGCTTCTCGCTTATGCAGTTCATCGTTCTGCATTTCGAGTTCGATTTGATGGACGCGCAGTTCGTGGAGGATGCGTTCGATTTCCACGGGTGTGAGAGCCTTGATCATTTCAGGCAAGTTGTGGGCGTTAACGCGGTCTTTGTCTTCGGCGATGGCGCGCAACTCGTCTTGGGTGTGGAGGCGTGTTTTGTGGGGGAGCTTGGGAGTCATGATTTTGGGGCTTTGCGTTCGGTGGTGGCGATGGCGTAGATAGCGCCGGATTCGTTAAACAGGGCAGTGGCGATGACAAAGACGTCGATGCTCGTGCCGTCGCGCGTGAGGCGTCGGGTGCGGTAGGGTTCGAGGATGGTCGAGTGGCAGAGCTCGGTGAGGTTGATCAACTCGTTAGCGCGGAGATCCTCGGGGATGCGCTCGTGGACGTTCATGGCGAGGGCCTCGGCTTCGCTCCATCCGTAGATGCGGGATGCGCCGGGGTTCCACGCGAGGGTCAGGCCGTTGAGATCCTGCACGGTGATGGCGTCATGGGCGTCGCGCACGACCACGGCGAGGTGGCGCAGTTGGTTGGCCTCGCGCAATTCCTTTTGGATTTCTTTTGATCTGGTGATGTCCACAAATGAGATCACGGCCCCTTCGATGACATTTTCGAGAGTGCGGTAGGGGATGATGCGCATGGTGAACCAATTGCCAGCGGTGGTTTGGACGTCGATTTCCTTGGGGATGAGGGTGTTGAGCACGCTCTGGATGTCGGTGACGAGGTTGAGGTAGTTGATGAGGTTGGGCACGAGGTGAGCGACGGGGCGGCCGACATCGCTGAGGATGAGGTTGATGAGGGTGCTGGCCGCAGGGGTGAAGCGCATGATGCGCAGTTGGAAGTCCACAAAGATCGTGCCGATGCCGGTGCCGGCGAGCAGGTTGTTCATGTCGTTGTTCGAGCGCGAGAGGTCGGCGACCTTGGCCTGCAACTCGGTATTGACGGTGGCCAATTCTTCGTTGACCGACTGCAATTCCTCCTTGGAAGTTTCCAATTCCTCGTTGGTGGATTGTAGCTCCTCGTTGATAGACTGCATTTCCTCGTTGATGGATTTGAGTTCCTCGGTCGAGCTTTGGAGTTCTTCGTGGGTGCTGTTGAGGAATTCGTCCTTGGCGTGTAATTCGTGCTGGAGGGCCGCGATTTGGGCGGCGGCTTCGGGCGGGAGCTTCGTGGTCGTTTTGGCGCGCGCGTGGGCGACGGGTTCCGGTGGGGCTTCCTCAAGGACGACGAGGTAGAGCGGTTTGGCGTCATCGTCGCCGGGGATGGGGCGGATGGTGAGGTGAACCCTCGTGAAGTCGCCGTTGGTTTTGACGCGCAGGTTCATGACGCGGATGATTTCTTGGCGATGGACGGCGGAGCGCAGGGCGGTGGTCAGTGGGTGGGGCAATCCCTCGCGGGCCATGCGCACGATGTTGTTGCTCGTTTCGCCTTGGGTGGGTTCGAGAAACATGCCGGTGCGGCCATGGAGGTAGAGGATGTCGCCGTCGGCGTTGACAAGCACGCCTGCGGCAATGACCTGGAGCATCAGGTTTTTTTCGGTGAGATCGCGCAGTGAGGAGCGTTTGCTGGTGGGGGCGGGGGTGGGCTCGGATTCCTCGTTGCCCAGGCGCAGCGAGGCGATAATCCTGTGGGTCGTCGGGAAAATATCGATATATGGGCGAGGACGCCCGTTCGGTGTCTGTCTGCGGGAGAAGAGTTTGGTTTTACGGTTGATGACGGCAAAGAGTTCGTCGAACTCGCCAAGGCCTTCGGAGGTGCCCAAGAGCAAGAGCCCCCCGGGTTTCAAGGCGTAGTGGAAGAGCGGGATGAGATTTTTTTGCAAGTCGCTGTTCAAATAGATGAGCAGGTTGCGGCATGAGAGGAGGTCGAGTTTGGAGAACGGCGGATCCTTGATGAGGTTGTGAACGGAAAAGACAACGATGTCGCGGATGCTCTTGTGGATGCGGTAGCTCGTCCCGTCATTCTCGGCGGTGAAAAATCGCGCTAGGCGCTCGGCGGAAATGTCTGAGGCGATGCTGGCCGGATAGATGCCGGTGCGCGCCGTAGTGATCGCGGTGTCGTCGATGTCTGTGGCGAAGATCTGGAGGCTGAAGTTTTGTTTGAGCGACTCTATCTGCTCCATTAACAAAATGGCAAGGCTGTATGCCTCCTCGCCCGTGGAGCAACCGGCCGACCAAACGCGCACCACCGTGCCCGGGGGCCGACCCTCAAAAAGCTTGGGAATCCCCTGTGACTCGAGCGAAAAAAAGACCTCCGGATCGCGGAAAAAGTTGGTGACGCCGATGAGGAGGTCGCGAAAGAGGGCCTCCACCTCGTTGGGCGTTTGCTGGAGAAATTTGACGTAGATTTCGATGTTCTCGATCTGGTGGACGGCCATGCGTCGTTCGATGCGCCGGTGGATGGTGCTCGGCTTGTATTGGGAAAAATCGTGGCTGGTTTGGGCGCGCAGGAGGATGAAGATTTTTTTCAGGGCATTTTCGGTTTTCTGGGTGATGAGGGAGATGTGTTTGGGGAGGATTCCGAAGGCGTGGGTGGCATAGGCAATGAGTTGGGCGGGCATCTCGGCAGGGGGGAGTTCGTAATCGACGAGGCCAGTGGCGATGGCGCTGCGCGGCATGCCGTCGAACTCGGTGGAAGCGATATTTTGGGCCATGATCATGCCGCCTTCGCCTTTGATGGCGCGCACGCCCAAGGTGCCATCACTGCCTGTGCCCGAAAGCACGATGCCGATGGCCCGCTCACGCTGGTCTTGGGCCAATGACCGAAAGAAAAAATCAATGGGCAGCCGCTGGCCGCGCGGCTCGGTCGGCTCTAGCAATTGCAGTGCACCATTGAGAAACGCGATGTCGTGACCGGGCGGAATGATGTAGATGCAGTTAGGGCGCACCTGCATGCCATCCTCAACCTCAAAGACATCCATGCGCGTGTAGCGCCGAATCAGGTCGGCTAGCAGGCTGGTGTGGTCAGGCGCGAGGTGCTGGACGAGCACAAAGGCCATGCCCGGATCGGTGGCGGCAGGCATGCCCGAAAAGAACGCCTCAAAAGCGGTCAATCCGCCAGCCGAGGCACCGATGCCCACCACGGGAAACGACGGACGTGTGGGATCGGCGTCGATGGGGGCGTCGTCGATGGGGGCGGCCACAGCGGCTGGGGTGGTGGGCGCACTGGCAGGCGAGGCGTGCTTTGGCGAGAGGCATTTTTTCATGGCGAGATCCCGAGATTGGGAGTGGCTTGATGAGAGACGTCGCCGAGAGACAAAGCGACCAACAATGAGACACTTAATGATTTTGGCCGGAGGATG
>JBDLWH010000303.1:0-4932 GCA_039804325.1 Verrucomicrobiota bacterium | reverse complement strand
ATCTTTAAGCCATCCAAAGTAAGAACGACCATCACCCTTATGACTCTCCTTCGGGATTGCATCTCTCATCTAGCGAGAATGCCGCTCCTGATGGCGATGGACTTCCTGCCTCGAACCCCATCCCAACGTTCCGTTTCCCGCTTCCTTTTGACCCAGTTCGGATGCTCGCCGGCGTGCTCTCCCGCTGGCCATGGATCGTGGCCGGCACGCTGCTGGCCGCCACCTTGGGTGTCCTAGTGGGTATTCGCATCACCCACCCGTCGTACTCCCTAGCGGTTTCCCTCATTAAACGCAAGGTGACCCAGACCGTGCAAACGTCTGAAGTCGGCCAAGCCTATCGTCCCGTGACCCTCAATGACGCCACCCTGCTTGCCACCCTGCTCGCCACCGAGCCCCTCGACCTCGCCCTCAAATACGCAAAAAACCACATCGACCCCTACAAAATCAGCTCCTTGGTCGAGTCCAAACAACTCGAAGGCACCGATATCTTCTTCATCACCTACCACTCGCCAGTGAGCCCTCAGGATGCGGTTGCCTTCACCACCATCTGGGCCGCTGAAATCAACGCCTACACCCAGCGCCTCCAACAAACCGAAGCCCACGAAGTGCGCCTGATTCTCCAAAAGGAGGTTCACGATCTCGAACAACAAATCCTGGCCAACAACCTCGAAACCCTCAATTTCTCCAAGGACAAAGATTACCTCGGGGGCGACGCCCAAATATCCGCCGCCCTGACCAAACTCTCCAACATCGAACTCCAACTCGAAACCGCCCGAACCACCGTCGCCGCCAAACAACAACAACTCAAAACCTACACCGAACAAATCCAGCGCCAAAGCCCGATTGAATCCCAGCTCAAAACCGTCAAAGATGAACTCGCTAACTTGCGCGCCACTTACACCGACGCCAATCCGCTCGTTCAGGCAAAACTGCAAACCATCGAATATCTCAACAGCCAAATTGCTCAAAGCGCCGCCAAGGGGCAATTGAACTTCGATGCCTACACCGGAACTCAGCTCGGCAACGAACTCTACTTGGCCATCCTCACCCAAAACAACGAACTCACCGCCGCCAAAAGCCAAATCCAATCACTCGAGGAAAGCTATGCGCACACCACCAAGCGGCTTGCCGAGTTCCCCGCCATCATTAGCGCCTACGAAACCCTCAAGAAAAAGAATGCTTCCTACGCTGCGGGTCTCGTCCTGATGAGCAACCGCCTCAAGGAAGCCGAAATCTTTGCCTCAAGCGCCCCCGGCTACTGGCAAGTTTTCCAATCCCCTGACGCCCGCCGCATCATCCCATCCTCGTTGATCAAAAAACCCGCCATTGTGGGCATTGGCTGCGCAATCTTCGGTGGTGGCCTATCCACCTTGCTCACCCTGCTTCTCTCCCATCGCAGCTCCAGACGCTCCATTCTCGAATGCTGCGCAGCGACTCAGGCCCCACTTGTGGCCTCCATCCCCACCACCAACGATACGGCTGCCCACGCCGCACTCGAATCCTTCTGGCTCACCCAACTCGCACCCCGCCTCCATTCATCACCCTCTATCCTGTGGTGGACCCCCGCCATCGATCCTGCCGATGAACGCCGGTTCTGGTCCATGCTCGCAACCATCGCCCGAGACGACACCGGCAGCCCAATGCGCATCTGCGACCTCACTCCCGACCATCTTTGGGATGAAAATCCTTGCCCAGAATCCTTGGCGTGGTCCACCCACTCGTCGTCATCCTCTCCTCCTTACTTGTTGCGTGCCTCGTCCTTGCCTCACGGCCAAGCGCGCGATACCCTCGCTCACGTGGACTACTGGTTGACCATCGTGAGTGGCAACAAAGAATCGCTGCGCCGCGCACGCGAGAGCCGCTCGCTCAGCACCGCTTACCTGCCACCATGCAACGGCACCATTGCCTGCCACCACCAGCCACATGGGCACATCCGAGAGGCCGCTGACGTCCTGTCATGCTTCCTCGCTAAGCACTTTTCCTAGGTCTCCGCCTCATGCATTGCGCGCTTTCCATCCTCTTGATTTTTGCCGGTTCGCTCCTCCTGAGCTTCGGCCAGGGAAACCACCCCGCGCCCCCCCACTCCTCCTCACCCGACAATAAAACCCCAACCGCCCCAACATCGTGGCGCAACCGCTACGAACTCGGCCCTGGCGACGTCATCAACTTCGCTCTCTTTGGCCGCCCAGAACTCGACCGCCCTGGCTTCCGAATCGCCCCTGACGGCACCATCAGCTACCTGCAGGCCCAAAACATCCATGTCGCGGGACTCTCGCTCGACGAAGCTCGGCTAGCCATCGAAAAAGGCTTGGCGGCCCACTTCCGCTCGCCACGCGTCATCATTACCCCACAGGAAGTTGGCTCCAAACGATTCACCATCCTTGGCAAAGTCGCCCATAAAGGAGTCATTACTCTCGAACGCCCTATCACCTTGGTCGAGGCCATCGCTCACGCCGGCGGCCTCGAAACCGGCATGTTCGAATACAAAATTATCGAACTCGCCGACCTCGACCGATCGTTCATCTCACGCAACGGCCAACACCTCCCGGTGGACTTCCGCCGCCTCATCCATGCGGGCGAAATGCGCTTTAACATCGAAATCGAACCCAACGACTTCATCTACATCGCCTCTAACATCAGCAACGACTACTACGTCATGGGTGCCGTCGCCTCTCCCGGCACTCAAGGACTCACCGAGGACGCCTCGGTCGTCGCCGCCATCTCCCGCCGCGGAGGATTCACCGAGCGCGCCTGGACCAGCCGGGTGCTCGTCATCCGCGGCAGCTTTGACCAACCCAAAACCTTCATCGTCAACGTGAAAAAAATCCTCGCCGCTAAGGAAAAGGATTTCAAACTTGAACCTAAGGACATCGTTTACGTCGCCGACCACCCATGGCTCGTCGCTGAGGATATCCTTAAAGCCGCTCTCTCGGCATTCGCCACGAGCGCGGCTTCTAATTGGGTCAACCTCAACGCCCCCTGATGTTCACACGACTCATCATCCATTGCTCGCTTGCTCTCGTTGCCCTGCTCGCCATGGCCTGCCAACAGAGCATCCCCAAATCCCAGTTCGACGCCCGAAAAGGCGATCAAACAGTCAAAAATCTCACCTTCTCTAACGTTACGATCAAGCGCTCGCTCGACCCAAAAGCGCTCATCTCGCCCACCGATCCTTACATTCTTGGCCCCGGCGATATCCTCGAAATCGAAATCGCCGAAGTCCCCGGCACCTTGGCGCGCACCTTCGTCATGCCCGACGGCATGGTCTATTACAACCTCGCCGAGGGCATCCGCGCCGAGGGACTCTCCCAATCCGACTTCGCTAAACACCTCTCCCATGCCCTCAAGCGCGATTACGCCAACCCGCTCGTCAACGTCAGCCTCGTCGAAGTGCGCTCACGCCCTACTGGATCCTCGGACAGGTGCTCAAACCCGGAATCTATCCGCTCCGCCAGCCCACCACTCTGCTCGAAGCCGTCTCTCAGTCCGGGGGCCTTGCCATGTCGGGCTTTGCCGGCACCTCGGTAGAAATCGCCGATCTGGCCAGCAGCGTGGTCATCCGCGACGGCGATATTCTCCCCCTGAATTTTGAAAAACTCATCAAGGAAGGCGACATGTCCCAAAACATCTTCCTGCGTCACAACGATTACATTTACCTGCCGGCATCCACCTCATCCACCGTCTTGCTCTTGGGGGCCGTCTCTATGCCCCAATCTATCCGCTACAAAGAATCCCTCACCTTGATCGATTGCATCGCTCAGGGCAAAGGCCCGACCAAAGACGCTTACCTCGACCAAGTCGTCATCGTCCGGGGTTCCCTAGCCAAACCCAGCGCGGCCATCGTGAACCTGCGCGCCATCCTCACCGGCAAGGAAACCAATGTGCTCCTCCAACCCGGCGACATCCTCTGGGTCCCCCGCCGCCCCTTGGGTCTCATCGAATCCACCGTTAAGCTCATCTTCAACGATGCCGCGCGCAGCTATGCCGCGAGCGGGGGGGGCCGCCTCGCTGGCAGCTCCCAAAACCCCAGCATCTCCTTCCCTCTGAGCCAACCGTGATGCCCTGCCGCACACCCGGCCATGACTACCAGCCCCAACTCGTGCTCTCCCACCCACGAAGCCAAAATCCCTGTGGCCGTGACCATCACGGACTCTAACTTTGCGGCGGCAACCTCACCGTCCACCGCAATACCCTGCCTTTCATCCAACGATGGCAGGCCCAAATAGACATGGTGAGGCCTGCTTCCGGGGACGTTCAATTTCCCATTAATCTGATAGAAGCTCGAAGAGCTGGCTAGCGGGATATGATGGCGTTTACGGTGCCGGTTGGGAAGGAAATCATCCCAGCTTACCCCTGGCCCTGGCCTTGGCCTGACGTCTCCACCATTCCGCGCGGGACAAAATCGCGCAAAAGATGATCCAGGTCGTGAGATTCTTGGTTTGCACCAATATCCTCTCGACCTGGAGATGCAAATAGGCAACCCCGAGTGCCACACTGATGCCATAAAGCAACAACCCACTCGGCGTCTTCCAAAAATACACCGTCGAACGCACCCCGTGCCACAGGGAGATCCCCAAAAACAAAAGGATGGCCACAAAACCCAAGGCCCCAGTTTCCGCAATCGCTAACCAATAAAAACTTTCCGTCAATGGGTTGGCCATGAATTTCTCCGGATAAATCCGCGACCCACGATTCGCTTCCCAGCGCTCCAAAATCTGGGAATACTTTAGCCCCAGCGGCCTGCTGTTGGCCAAACCAAAGTTGTTCCACCCAATCCCGACCCACGGATGATCCTCATGCATCGCCGCAGATTGCTGGTTGAGCGCATATCGCAGGTCGTTCTTGGGCGAACTGTCACCACCCTCACGCAGCGCGTAAGTATCCGCGGCTTTTAATAAAACTAACACCCCGCAGAGCGCCCCAAACACCCCA
>JBDLWH010000302.1:0-3635 GCA_039804325.1 Verrucomicrobiota bacterium | reverse complement strand
GCGGCTTCGATTTTCATGAGGTTGGTCATGATTTGTTTGAACGCATCTTCGCGAGTGGAATCGCCTTGGATGGCAGGGGCGATTTCGTATTGGCGGCGTGAGATTTCGCGGAAGTTGCCTTCGCTCAGGAGTCGGTCGAAATCGTTGCGGATGGGAGCGAGGCCGCTGGCACCCTGGATCAGGTTGCGAAACTCGGTGAGTTTCGGATTGGTTGGCCAGATCTCGGTGGCGGCGCGAATTTTTTCGGCGGCTTTATCGTTATTGCGGGCGAAGAGGTGGCCCTTGGCTTCCTCGATGGCGAGGTCGGAGGCGAGGGTGTAGGCGGCGATGGCGCTATCAACCTTGGACGAGGGAAAATCTTTGGCGGTGGATTTGAGTTGGTCGGCGAGTTGCTTGGTTTTGGTATAATCGCGGGCTTGGAGGGTGCCGTAGAGTTCGTGGAGGTCGTGGACGTAATTGGCGACGCGGCGTTTTTTCTCGATGGGCAGGGTGGCGACGGGAGCGAGGTATTCGCCCAAGGCGTAGGCTTCCATGAGGCGCTGGGACGCGCAGTGGAGTTCATCGCGGCTGAGCATGAGGTCGAAAGCCTCGATATATTTGGCGGCTTCGCGGATGGCTTCGTTCGAGAGCGAATCGAGCGAGGCGACCGTGGGGCTCACGCCGACGGATTCGGAAAACAACTTTGAGACATCCGAGTCTTTATCGATGCGCAAGGTAGCGTCGCCGTCCTTCCAGATTTGGTTATAGAAGCGAGCGGCCATGAGCACGTGTTCATAGCGGCGTTGGACGAACCATTGGATCATGCTCACCTGATACTGGGCCTTGGTGCGCAGGGTTTGGGCTTCGGTGCGCACGAGGTTTGCCTTTTTGAGGGCTTCTATCTCGGTGATGCGGCGCAGAATGTTCGCGTATTCGAGCGAAACAATGCCGGTGCCAGGCGTCTGGGCGGGGGCATTTTTTTTGGGTTTGTTTTGGGTGGCCACGTCGCCGAGTTCCTTGTCGCGTTCATGACGCGCCTTCCAATCGCCCTCGGCAATGATGGATTTTTTTTCCCCCTCGATGGTGAGGTTGAGTGTTTGCAATCCGTTGACATCCTTTTTGGCGAGCATGGCCATGTAGATCGCTTCGGCGAGCGAGCCACAGAGATTGGCGTCGCCGGGATACGCCGCGGCCGACGGGAGCCGTTTGAAGGCCGCATACAAATCGGGCCCCTCACTGCGAAATGGGGAAATCGTGGCAAGAATCTCGGCGATGGTTTTCCGATAGCGCGCGGCCGATTCATCGCTTTCGGGCGGTTGACTGAGGAATTTTTCGAAGCGAGCCTTGAGCAACCGGTTATCGCCAAGCGGGATGGCCACCCCGCCGACGCTGATGGTTTCCGCAGACGGATCGAGCATCGGAATCTCCTGACCTAGCGGGCTGGCCGCAGGCTGTTTCGCCGGTGCGGCGGCCGTGTCTTGAGCCGGCGCGTTGGATGGGGCCGGTTGCTTGGGCGCGGTGGGCGGCGTGTAAACCTGACCGTGGACGATACTCGCGAGGACAAATGACAACAAGAGGTGGGATTTCATGCGGCGGCGTGAAAAGCGATGGAATTAAAGGCGGTTGACGCCGGTGGCGACGGGAATCCCGCCTTGGCGGAACTTCACCCGAAAGGCGTATTTTTGTTTGCTGTCGATATTGAGTTTGCTGAATTCCTGCGGAATCTCGATGCCGATGAACTCATCGCCTCTGGATGTATTGACGCGCACGCTGACCAATTGGCCGCGGTCGGTCGTCCACTGGAGTTTTTCGTCGATCTGGCCCTGCACGACATACTCGTTGCCGCGCAACGAGTTGCCATTTTCCAACAACTCGTCGATGGCCAACGACGAGACATCGCCGAAGGTGGGGGATTTTTTTCCGAGCAGAGATTTGCCGGCAATGATGGCCAAGACGATGGCGACGACCGCCCCCAACATGAGACCTGGATTGAGACGAGAACTTGCGCGACGTGCCATGATGGAAAATTACGGTGAAAAACTCGCTGATAGCCGACATTGCCGGGCTGAAAAAATGCTTTACGACCAGTGCGACGATAGGATTGCGGGCGAGAACGTAACCACCGCAGTCAAAAAATCGAGGGCAAAGCGCGTGACGGGCATTTTGGGCGTTGAGGCACGGGTGGCTCAGTCCCACTGCGGGCGACTGGCCCCGGCCCATGCCGCCATGAGCGCCACTCCGATGTGCGCGCCCAACGCGTAAAGACACGCGTCTTGACCAGACAAACCGGTGTCGATAACCGACTTCACGGCATCGTGAACTTGCGTTTGAAGCGCCTCCACCGAGCCCGACCACGCCCAGTAGGCCGATATGAATGGCCGTGTGAACCCATCGATCTTTTCCGGTAACGCTAACACCGCCCCCGATAGCGGTAACTGAAAACCCACCAGATAAATCGAAAGCAACGACGCTTGCTCAGCCGTGCGCATCATCGCCGAAATCGCCAAACAAATCGAGGTCATCGCCGCATTAACTAACAAAAGAAACCCCGCGTGCTGAACAAAGTCACCGCGAAACGCCCCAAAAAAGTTGACGAAAAACGCCATCCATAACGACTGCGTGATGACCAAACACGCGAGAAACGCGACTTTTGACGCCAGGTAGGCCGACGGACGCAGACCACCGAATTTTTCCTTTTCGTAGATCGGGCGTTCGCCGGCGATTTCGCGGGCAGAATTATTAGAGCCCATGAGTGAGAGCAGGACGACCTGGAACATGATGATACCAGAAACGGCCGAGCCGACCTTTGCTTGGTCCGACCTCACACTTTGTTGTTCCTGAATTTCGGCGAACACGTCGGACTGACGGGTATCGGAAAAGCGGCGGATGTTCCCCGAGGCTTTATCGCTGAAAAGGGTAACGAGGATGGGAAAACACAGCAAAATCGCTAATTGAAGGAAAACTTGGCCGCGATCGCGGAAAAAGATGCGCCAACGCCGCGAGAGCAAGGTGGCAAATTGGCTGAAAAACCCTGGCAATTGTAGGATTTCCGGAGGTGAGGATGATGTGGACGGCTCGGCTGGGCCATCGGTGATGCTCTGAGTGCCGGGGGCCGCCGGGAGCGGGACGCACAAGTCACCGCTGGCCACAAGGCGATCACGGTTGGCGGCGAGCATGGTCTGATAGGACGCGCTATGTTTCTGCCACGATGATTGCCAACGCTCGGACGGCTGAGTCGCCAAGCGCGGATAGACTTCCTCCGTGTCTTGGACCGAAAAATAATGCGTGAGTTTTTCCGGTGGTCCGTGGAACGCGAGGCGTCCCTCGTGGAGGACGAGGATGGAGTCGTAGAGCTCTAAGTGGGCGAGCGAGTGCGTGACGCAAAGCACGATGCGCCCATCCTTGCGCGAAAGATCGTGGAGAAGGTGGACGATTTCCCGCTCTGATCGCGGGTCCAAGCCAGAGGTGACCTCATCGCAAAGAAGGATTTTCGGGTCGGACACGAGTTCCATGGCCAGTCCGAGGCGGCGTTTTTGCCCGCCGGAGAGGACTTGAACATGGCGGTCGCTGATGGGTTGCAGGCCGGTTTCTTCGAGCACACGATCGATGCGAGGGTCGAGATCGGCCGCACGGCGGGCGCGGACGCGCAGACGCGT
>JBDLWH010000301.1:0-6184 GCA_039804325.1 Verrucomicrobiota bacterium | reverse complement strand
ATCATCCTCGTCCTTGGAGCCTTTTACGCGGACCTTGCCGCGCAGCTTCGCTTCGATAAAGCCGTCGAGGTCGCCATCCATGACGTCCTGGATGCTGCCGGATTCTTCGCCGGTGCGCAGGTCGAGCACTTTTTGATAGGGCTGAAAGACGTAGGAACGGATCTGGTTGCCCCATGAAACGTCGCCCTTTTCGCCGTAAGCACGGTCGGCGTCGGCCTTTTGTTTATCCTCCTCGATGGTATAGAGCTTGGCTTTGAGGATTTGATACGCGAGTTCGCGGTTTTGGCCCTGGGTGCGAGCGGCGGTTGAGCGGATGAGGATGCCGGTGGGCAAGTGGCGTAGGATGACGGCGGTTTCCACCTTGTTGACGTTCTGGCCGCCCTTGCCGCCGGAGCGCGTGGTGGTGATCTCGATATCCTTTTCGTTGATCTCGATGTTGATTTCCTTGGAAACTTCGGGCGTCGCGTCGATGGATGCGAAGGAGGTGTGGCGCTTGGCGTTCGAGTCAAACGGTGAGATGCGAACAAGCCGGTGGACGCCTCGCTCGTTTTTAAGGAACCCGTAGGCGTAATCACCAGTGATTTTCAAGGTGGCGGTGCGCAAGCCTGCTTCATCGCCGTCTTGCCAATCTAACGTTTCTACGGTGTATCCCTTACTTTCTGCCCAACGGGCATACATGCGGTGGAGCATCTGCGCCCAATCGCACGCCTCGGTGCCGCCCGCCCCCGCCGAAATCACGAGGAAACACGGAGAAATGTCGCTCGGTTGATCGAGCAAGGTGAGCAATTCATACGAGCGAATGTCGTTTTCTAGGCCCTTGGCATTGGTGAGCGCCTCACGAGCCAGCTCCGCATCGTCAAATTCTTTGGCGAGCGAGACACCTTCGTCGATATCGGCCACGCGCGATTCGAGTTTGAGGAAGGACTCGAGTTTTTTCTTCAAGCCGGCGGCCTTTGAACTGATGGTTTTCGCTTTATCCGCGTCATTCCAGAACTCTGGGGCACCCATGGCCTCCTCGAGAGTGTGGATTTGGTTTTCGAGGGTTGGGACGTCAAAGATACCTTCTGAGCTTCGAAAGGCGGCTTTTGAGGCCGGCCGTATCGAGCGCCAGAAGGTCAGCGGTAGGAAGTAGGGACATGCGGGCGGTAGGTAATGCCATGGAGCACGGCGAAGCAAGAGAGAATCGAAACGACTCACGAGTCAGGACGGGCGCGGGGCGGTCCGAGTTGGCGCTTGAATGTTGGGGGGCGAGGGATTAAGCCGTGGCCCGCATGGATCATATGCACCCTTACGAACACCTGTCGCTTTTCACCGTCGGCCTGATTCTCGCCTTCTGGCTCATCGGAAGCCACGCACTGATGCTCGCCAAACCCGCAATCGTTCAGGGGGCCCTGAAAAAATTTCCGCGCAACGCCATTGCCGGCCAAGTTCTGCTAGGCATTGGGCTTGGGTGGTTCTGGCTGTTGATCGCGCCAGAGGGTTTGGACAAACTCAGCGCGTTGGCCATGGATCTGGGGGAATTCAACGCGGCCAAGCCGATATTGCGGATTTTGGTGCCGGTTTCATTGGTGTTAGTCACACTGAGCGTGAGGGATTTTTTGGCGGTGCGAGCGTTAGGCATGTTGGGGTTGCTGGTTGCCTCCCCTCTGCTAGAATCTGCTTTTCTCAAAGACCCGTCCACGCGCTTACTGGTGCCGCTATTTGCGTATGGCCTGTTAACGGCATCACTCTTTTTGGTGGGCATGCCCTATCTGTTTCGGGACGCCATCGCATGGGTCACCGCTGATCAAAAACGCTGGACGGCGTGCTCGTTAGCGGGATTGTGCTACGGCGTCGCAACCCTCGTTTGCGCCTGCGCATTCTGGCGCGCGTATTGAGCTGGAGCTCCGAGCCAGGGAGAAGCCTCTAGCGGACGAACGATGGTTAATAAACGGGAGCCCCCGAAACATCGCCGCTGGCGCCTTTATTGGCTTTGCTGGCAGATTTTTCCATGCCCTCGCTTGCGATGCGCATATCCCGGCAGAAACCGATAAAGGTATTGCAAGAACTGGTCAGCACAGTTACGGTAACAAGTGTGATTAACAAAAGTGATTTCATCAGGAAATGAGGTAACGCAAAAGCACCAGCCCCGGCAAGCGGATATTGTAAGGAGTAGCTTAATAAGCTCAGCAACCCTCATTGTCGCGGAGATGGCTAGGATGCTGTGACAAACCACAGGGGTTCGAGAGAGCTTCTTGACAAGTCGGTGACGGCAGGGCATGTCGGGCGTGGATCATTTCGTTGTTCTCTCATGGTTCAAATTATGAAATCACCATACCGGTTAGGGTTAATGTTCACTTGTGCTTTGACGATCATGGCATGGTTTTGGGTGCGGCCGCCGTGGTCGCGTGATGCGAGCGGATCTCGTTCTGCGACCGAAGCGGCAGCAGCAGCCGATCAACCGTCACCTGAGGATGGGCCACGACGCGTGCGTGAAAATCGCTCGCGGCGTGGGGGCAACGCTCCTTCGGAAAAGGCGTCGGACGCCGTGGCTGCCCTCGTTGGCAACTCATCTTTGAGCGATTTAGAGGTCGTCGCGGGTTTGCGTCACCTCGTCGATGACGCCGCCCGCCCCATTGCCGAGCGCGTAGAAGCGTTGGGCCATGTGCTGAACTTGGTTTCTAACGATAACCCAAGCCTGCTGCACGAGATTGCTGCCGGGCGAAATCAGCCAGGAGAAGTGCGACGCCACATCATCGCGGCGGCACTCAACCGTCCGCCCCGATTACAAGGCGAGATGCTCGTCTTACAGTTTGAGCACGCGGCAGGCGACGAGCGCAAGGAGGCGCTTGGGCAGTTGACGGGACTTTGCGGTGAGGATCTGGGTGAGAACCTCGATGCCTGGCGCGCGGCCGTCGCCAAACTCGCCGCCGATCAGTAGGGCCAACGATGATGACACGTCGGCACACGCCCGAACCACATCCCACCATCACTGCCTCAGCGTGAAAGATCGGCGCGCATGGCGATGTGAGCTAATTCGGCGGAATTGCCAGCGCCGAGTTTGCGCATGGCGCGACCACGATGCAATTTGACGGTGACGACAGCGATATCGAGGTGATCGGCGATTTCCTTGTTGATGAGCCCCGTCACCACCAGGCGCACAATTTCACGTTCGCGTGGCGTGAGAGTGGCGACTTTGGTGCGAATCCCAGCGTCAAGCAAATGATCCCTGCTCCTGGTCCGAGCGCGGTCCAACGCTCGCTCCACTGCCTCGACTAACTCGGTGGGATTGTACGGTTTTGCCAAAAAATCATCGGCTCCGGCCCGCATCGCATCGACGACGGTATGAACATCCCAATGGGCCGTGACGAAAACCGTGGGCATAAACCAATTGCGCTGCTGCATCTCCGCGTGAACCTGCACTCCAGTCATGGAGTGGCCCAGCTGGTTATCCAAAAGCAGACAGGCCGGCACCGTGGGCAACCCGGCTTGAAAGAACTCATCGGGTGCGGCATGCAATCTGACACAATAACCATGCGCAGTTAATAAACGCTCTAACCCGACGAGAATCGTCCTATCATCATCTAGGACCACCACGAGATGCTCCCCGTGTGGCTTGCGATTCTTTTCCTCCTGCTTAACAATTCCTGCCAGACCGTCAGGTCTTGCTAGGTCAGGCGTGGCGTCGGGAAGACTATCTGGGACAATTGGGTGAACCATAAGCGGAAAAGAAGTGATCAAAATCGGAGGATAGGCCAAAACCATTACTTGGCAATGAGCGAGTGGCATTTGTCGGCAAAACAACACGGAAGGTAGCACCCATGCCATCAGAATTATTGCAAGCCTCGATACGCCCCCCATGGGCTTCTACGATGGTCCGGCTAAGACGAAGTCCTATGCCGATTCCATTCGGTTTGGTTGAGAAAAATGGGGCGAACAAGCTATCCATGTTCTCGGGGGGAATGCCGATGCCAGCATCGCTCACCCTGAGCTCAACGCCGTCACCGGGCAGCATACGCGTCGAAATAGACACCACGCGCCGATCCGCAGGACAGCCCGCACAGGCGTCAAACGCGTTGTGAGCCAGATTGAGAATGACTTGACTGAGTTGCACCGCATCCACAGTCACGGGTGATACCTCTCGATCCGCCTGAACTAACATCTGAATCTTTCGGTTTTCCGCTACCTGCCGCAAGGGTTTGAGGGCAGCCTCTAGCAAGTGGTTAAAGTTATGTGGCAATCGCTGCGGTTGCTCCGGATGGACCATGGCGCGCAAGTGCGTCACCGCATCCCTGATGCAACTCATGTTGGTCTCGACGTCCATCAGGATCTCAAACGCCCCACAACCATCGATTTTACAGGCTTTCATCCTAGATAGAGCCGCAGCGAGGTTCGCTCCCATGGCACAGAGCGGTTGGCCAATCTGATGGATGATGCCGGCGCTGATTTCGCTGACTAATGAGAGACGTTGCGCATACTCGAGCTCGGTTTGCTGGGCATGGAGTTTTGCCGCCGTTTGTTTGGCTTCGGTCAGGTCACGCATGGCCGTGACCCGCATGATTTTACCATGCCAGGTAATGGTGCGCGCATGGGCTTCCACTGGAAACGTGCTCCCATCCTTGCGTAAGCCGACAAACTCGTAAGTGCTGTCTTTGCCACGCGCACGATCCGCTGCCCACGCCCGTGACTCGGGCGCAATAAAATCTGTGATGGGACGCGAAACCATCTCAGCAACATCATAACCGTAAATAACACCAAGCTGGCTATTGCCATCTAATAGCTTGCGCCCCTCAATGATGGCGATGCCCTCAAAGGTCGCTTCAGCGAGTTGCCTGAAGCGCGTTTTACTCTGTTGCAGCTCCTGGGTGCGCTCAACAACTCGATTCTCGAGAGTCTGACTCCACTCTAGCAGGCTCTGCTCCGCTTGTTTGCGCTCAGTAATGTCACGGTGAAATCCCACGACAAACTTTTCATCATCAATAAGAATGAGGTTCGCCGATACTTCCAAGGGAATGAGTCGCCCGTCCTTACAAAAGTGTTCGACCTCATACGACAACGCCTCACCGTTTAACAGTTTCTGAAATCTGACGGGAGCCATCAACGCGCCATCGGGAGTGCTGATATCCTCGATGGTAATCGCCAGTATTTGCTCCTTAGAGTAACCATGCATGCTGGCAAAGGCGGAGTTCGTGGCCACGATAGCACCATCGGCAGAAAACACACAGACGCCGTCCTTCGCGCTTTCAATGAGCGCCCTGAACTTGACTTCACTTGCTTGGAGTTTTCTCTCAGTGGCATGCTTATAAAGTGCCATTTCAATGGCAATCTTCAGATCGATATCCTCAAAGGGTTTGAGCAAATAGCCGAATGGATCGACCTTCTTTGCTCGTTGCCACGTCGCACTCTCCGTATAGGCGGTGAGAAACACAATCGGCAAATGGAACCGAGCGCGCATTTCCTCTGCCGTATCGATACCGTCCATCGGTCCCTGCAAGCGTATGTCCATCAGCACCAAATCGGGGCGAACTTGTTCAGCTAGCAGAAGTGCCTGTTTCCCCTCGACCGCCGCACCCACCACCCGATAGCCGAGCTGAGTCAGACGAATTTGCAAATCCATCGAGACGATTGGCTCGTCTTCCACAATTAACAGTCGGGGTAGATTCATCGCACGGGGAGTGGAAAATAGACGCCACCAATAAAAATGGAAGCCTAATGATCAGTGATTGCGAAGCCGATCTCGGGTTAGAAGCGGGCCCGCCTTCCGGATCGAGTTTGTTTTCAAGGGCTTCGAGAGCGAGGATGGCAGTTATCCGGAAATTCCGGATAACTGAATTTTCAGCGAGTCGATACACTGGATAGATCATTTCGTTTCTCCCCCCCCCCAAAAGTCGGCGGCTGTCTTCACCGGTGTGAATTTCCATTTGTTCGATGGCGATGTCCTTGTGTGCGTAGGTGCCGCCGTAAAGGCCTGCTTTGGATTGAATGCCCGTTGCTCCGGTCAACTCGAACCATTTGGAGGGCGTCATGACAAAGGCGTTGCTTCCCGACTGGGTTTTAACCGTGTCGAATTCCACACGGTTAAAATCGGCATCGTTTTCAAATACCCCGAATTCAGGGTAATTGATTTTTAACCAGTAGAGTAGAGAGCAACGGGCGGCTTTCACCAATCCCGTTGCTCCCCCTCGTCAAACCGGACGTGCAGATT
>JBDLWH010000300.1:0-4008 GCA_039804325.1 Verrucomicrobiota bacterium | reverse complement strand
CAATCAATTGGCTCCAGGCCCGCTCACCTCGAATCTGGACTATCAGGCACCGCAGACACTGCCAGATGTGTCCCCCCCGGGCAGCGAGATTGATCTTAGCGACTGGGGGCGACGCCGCGCCGTTCAAACCAAACTTCCTGGAGTGATTCGGATCGAACTCGACATCGAGGCGCTCTCCCATCTATCACGCATGGATTTGGGTGACTTGAGATTGATTCAGAATGGCCGACAGATCCCGTGGTTGCGAGAATCGAAACCGCGACTTCACACCCTTACTCCTGAGGTGAGCGCTCAGCCCGATCCGAAACGCCCCACGGTTTCCTGTTGGAAAATCTCGACTCCCAGCACCGGACTTCCTATCGACAGCATGGAAGTCGCATCATCAGATCCCCTATTCACCCGAAGCTTGCGATTTCTTCAACACGGGAAAGACGATTTTGGAAATCCTTGGTCTCGCACACTGACGACCAAAACATGGACCAAATCACCTGGCGACAGGAATTCCCGCAAGTCCATCACCGTCCCGCTAGACAACCTGCGTGTCTCGGATGCTATTTGGATTGAAACCGACAACGGCGACAACCCGGCGATCTGCTTGGAAAATGTCATCATCAGCTATCAGGCACCGTCGCTTATCGCCAAGATCACAAGCGACGCGCCGATCTTCCTCTACTATGAAAACCCAATGGCGAATCCGCCGGACTACGACCTTAACCTCGTCCGTGCTGAACTGCTCTCGGCAGATCGCCTGGACGCCACTCTTGGCAAGGAAGAGATCCTGGACTCTGGCAGAAAACGCGATACAGCTCCCGTCAATGCGGGATCTCCCTGGCTCTGGGCCGCCCTCGCACTGGTCGTCATCGTTTTACTCTTCATCGTGGCCAAAATGCTGCCAAAAGAAGGACAACCCGATGTTTCCTGAAAGATCAGGCTCACGGCGCTACCGGAATGAATCGCTGTTTCTAAAATAACAGCGTAACAGACAAATGATTCTTCATACAAACATCGTCGTCTATGCGGTGGACCGAGCGGAGGAGAACCCCAGAAAAAGGCAAATTTTCCGGGAAATCCTCATGCTCCCGCGACGGCATCTATCGGTCCAAGTTCTCTGGGTCTGGGATAAGCGCGGGGTGGCGGGACGTCAGCGGGGCTTTGCCGGAGTCACCTCCAGCGTGACCGGCCCCAGAAGCCCCGACGTTGGATCGCCACGGTAGCGGGTAGGAATGGTGAGATAGTGGTTAGCGAGCGTGTTAAAAACGAGCACTTCGATCCGATTTTCACCGGGTTTGAGGTATGGGGAAATGTCCACGCGCCATGGTGGAGCGATGCGGATGCCAGCCGGTTTGCCATTGATGCGCACCTCGGCGCTGGAGACCACCTTTCCGAGGTCGAGGGTAATCGTTGCGTGTGATTGTTCGGGAGTGAGGGTCACGGACTTACGATACCAAGCGCCCCCGGAGTAACATTCCAAGGTGCCCGCTTTGGACCAATCGCCTAATGAGATTTGGCCCGCAGCGCAGGCAAGAGTGAGGGGTTCCGTGAGGGCGGCTCCACCATAATCACCGCGTTGCTGTTCGATGCGCAGCGCCACCTTGGCCATGGTTTTCACGGGGGCGGGCAACTCGAAACGCCCAGCGCTGCTAGGTTTCAACCCTAACACCTCACGACCATCGACCCACACCCGTGCTTTACCGCGGGTATGAAGCGTCATGGAACGCAGACCGGGCGGAGCGGTGAAGCGATACCAGCCGGCTGGTTGAGCAACCTGCGGGCGGGTATCGAAGGGTAACAGCGAGGTGTCGCCAAACCATTTCATCGTTAGCGGGGCGGGCGGCGCACCGATGCGTTCCGCAGGTTCGAGTTCAGGCGCTGCGGGAGAAGCGGCGCGGGTGCTGGCCACGAAGTAGCCGCGGCCGGGTTGGTCATATCGGAGCAGCAGAGGATTAGAACCCCGTTTAACAACTAACGATTGTTTATCTGTGGGTTGGTGATTGAGCCAAACGGCAGCGGGAGCCATGCCGCCTATCAGAGCATGAGCTTTGCTATCGCGTTGGGCGGCCAGAGTACTCCAGAGGTAGTAGCGTGAGCCGGCGGCCTCGGGGCCATAGACGGTTTGGTTCTGGCTGTCGCTGGGTGACCCGAGGCACAGGAAACTATCCGTTACGTTCTCCTTGAGTCCGTGATATCCTTGATGGCCCGGATCGCCCTCAAGCCCCCATTGCCATGAAAAATCATACGGCTGCCAACGATGTTTTATGCCGCCGATTTCCACCGGCACCGATGGATCCACCGTCTTGAGCGCCGCAAGTTTGGCATCTAGGTTGGCATCGGCTGGCAGAGGCCCAAGCTTCCAAAATTTTTGGCCGAATGCTTGAGTGACACGCGGCCATGAGGCGTCATCGAACGCTGGCGCCTGCCAGCCGGGGTTGGCTGTGGATTCCTCAGCGTAGCGGAATCGGCGCGCTTCAGCACCTATCATCGCTTGGGTCGGTGGCCAGTGGAAATCCCCAAAACGGTTGTCCATGGTCGGTTGCAACTCAAACTCCCAGTCACCATCTAACGATATTTTTATTTTCGCCCCTTCACCTATTTCTGCCGAGGCGATCTCTGGCGTGCCCGGACTAAAGACGATGAGTTGCGCCTCGGTGGCGGCTAGCGGCAGGCGCAAGCGCGTGCCCTGTGCGTTTTGGGCGAGCACGGCGAGCGGTCGCGTGGCACCCGTCCAGTTATCCCATAACTCGACCTTGCCAGTCGCGCGGAACCAGCATTCGGCACCTAACGGGGCATTGTGAACCATGAACACGTCACGCGGACCGATGCGCCGGTGCATGATGTTAGGGGAGACGCCCACCGGCGAGATCACCTCGAAATCGCGGGGGCCTGCCTGAGTGACCGCGGCGGCAAGTTCCTCGGGTTTCGCGATGCGCGTGGTGAGCTGTGCCACGAGCGCGGTGAGTTGTGGGTCGTCGCGCCCGGCGCGGTCGCTGGCTTCTGGCAGAGCCCCTAACACAACCACCTGCCCCCCGGCGCGCTGGAATTCGAGTGCCTTTTGCAGCGTACTCCAGCGTGCGGCGCGCATCGCCGGCAGCACTAACACCCGATAGCGTTCCCCGCTTACGCGTAGTTCTTTATCGGTAATTTGCGCGCGTTCTAGCGATTCGAAATCCATGAAGTCGAAATCGATTCCCTGATGGTAGAGATGCTCGCCGGCTTTGAAGGAGGCTTCGACCGATTCCTGTCCGGCGAGGCCGGCTTCCATAGGTGCGACGGGATACATCATGGCCACGTCGCAGCGATGATCGCCCTGGCTGAGTAGATAGCTCAGGCGTTGGACGGATGCCAGGAAGCGCTCCATGTGTGGCCAGTAGGGCATGCGGAAATGGTTGCAGGGCGGTGCCCATTCCCAAAACCCGCCATGAGTCGCATAATAGAGACCGTGGAGGGTGAGGAGGTTCTGGCCTTGCGCGAAGTTAGCAAAGGTAGCATCGGTGAGTTGCGCGGTGTTCGTTCCCCAGCCGCTGCCGTAATAGCCTTCGAGCCAAGTGCGGGGGCGCTGATAGAGATGGGAGATAGAACTAGCGACCTTATTTTTGATTACATCGTGAGCGAGTTGGGGTTGGTCACAGCCGGGGCCTTGGTTCCACCGTTGGGTGCGAAAATAATCGCCAAACTCAGTGACGTCGCGTCCGCGTCCGCCATGGTCACAACCAAAGATCATGCCGCGCTGTTGGTGCCAGTCGAAGCACGGCTTGAAGAATCCTTCCTCTGTGAGAGAGACCATCACATCGTGGTAATCCAAGCGCACTTTGGGGGTGCGCGCGCCGATATCTTGAAACAAGGCCGCCAATTCTGGCACCAAGTCGTAGCCCTTGCGTTTTTTAAATTCTTGGGCAAACCGTGGTGTCCAGAGATTGCCGCTCACGCCAAAGCTCAGCTCGTCGGAGAAAAAGAAGTTCAATCCCTTGCCGCTTTCACCGGGATTGTGGTCTTCAAATGAACCAAAAAACT
>JBDLWH010000299.1:0-8163 GCA_039804325.1 Verrucomicrobiota bacterium | reverse complement strand
TCGGTGTTTTCGGCTTGGCCATGGTCACGTTCGTCGCCGCCTCCCAGAAAATGGGTTGGACCACTGGCGTCACCTACCTCATCCCATGGGCGCTCTTCCTGGGATCTCTGGCCCAAATCTGGGCGTCCACCATCGATTTTCGCAAAAATAATTACTTCGGTGCCATCGTGCTCGGTGCCTACGGCTTGTTCTGGGTGGCCGTGGCGATGCATTGGTCGATCTCGCTCGGGTGGTTCGGCAAAGTCGCCGACGTCGCAGACCCCAAACAACTCGCCTTTGCCTGCATCGGCTACGCCTTCTTCTCGTTGTTCATCATGGTCGCCGCATTTGAAGCGAACAAAGTCTTCGCCGCCATCTTGGTGCTCATCAATATCCTGCTGCCAGCCCTCGCCATCAGCATCCTCCAAAAGGGCACGCCGCTAGGTGATACCAGCCACCACTTCGCCGCTTGGTCGGAGTTGTTGATCTCCTTGTTGGGATTCTACGCCGCCGGCGCCGTCTTCCTCAACAGCTACTTCGGACGCACCCTGCTGCCGCTTGGCAAACCCATGGGCTGGATTCGTAAAGGCCCCGCCCCAACCGCCAAAGCCTGATCGTTCAAACGTCCACGCCCCTTTTGCTCGAAAAATCCGCCTTGCCCCCAAGATGCGGGGTGGACGCGCCTAGCTCCCTCGCTCTACGGTCTCGCGTGCTTTCCTGGTTTGCCGATGGCCGATTCCCGTTGTTTCTCGCTCCCATGGCGGGTGTCACTGACGTGATTTTCCGCCAAATCTGCAAGGAACTCGGCGCGGACGTCATGGTCACCGAATTTGTTTCCGCAGAGGGAATCCTCCAGTGCGACGCTCGAACACGCAAATACACGGAATTCACCGAGGACCAACGACCGGTGGGCGTCCAACTCTTCGGCGCTGACGGCGAACGCATGGGGGAGGCCGCTAACAAAATCATCGCCTGGCAACGCCCGGATTTCATCGATATCAACTTCGGCTGCCCGGTAAACAAGGTGGTGGCCAAAAATGGTGGCTCCTCGCTCTTGAAAGATGGGGCCCTTCTCTCGTCCGTTGCCTCTGGCGTGGTGCGCGCCGTCGCCGGCCAAGTGCCCGTCACCGCGAAAATCCGCATCGGATGGGATGAAAAATCCGTCAACGCCCTGGAAGTGGCCAAACGCCTCGAAGACTGCGGCATCCAGGCCATCACGGTACACGGGCGCGTCCGCTCTCAAGGCTATGGCGGCTCGGCTGACTGGGACGTCATCGACGCGGTGGCCCGATCCGTTTCCATCCCCGTCGTGGGCAATGGCGACATCACTTGTGCCCATGACGTGCTGCGTCGCAAACAACAATGCGCCGTGGCGGGCGTCATGATTGGCCGCGCGGCCATGCACAATCCATGGCTCTTCCGCGAAGCCAAACATTTCCTGCTCCACTCGACCCTAGCACCCGCCATCAGCCTCGACACACGCTGGGCTCTCGTCCTTCACCACTGCCGCTTGGCCGTGCTCTCCGGCCGCTATGGCAACGAATCCCAAACACTCACCTCCATGCGCTCTCGCCTGATGGCCTATTGCAAAGGCTTCCCCGGCGCCAAGGGGCTCCGACAGCGCCTCTGTCAAGTCACCTCCCTGAGTGAGGTCGAGCAACTCGCCACCCAAAACTGCCAGGCCTGAAGATCATGACCGCGCCATCCACAACTGCCGATTTTCATCGCCTCATTGATGCGGCCGTTGCCCATCACAAATCGGGGCGCCTTTCCGCTCTCAAGCCGGATTCATACGCCAGAGCGTGAAATTGAGGATCGTGGCAAAGGTAACCCACGCCAGATAGGGAACGAACAGCGCGCCAGCTGTGGGATTGACCCGGTGAAAGCGCAACATGGTGAGGAGGATGGCCGTCCACAGCGCGCCAATCTCAACCAACGCCCAGCCTAATGCATGCGCCCCAAAAAAAATCGGCGTCCATGCCGCATTCAGCGTCAGTTGCACGAAATAGAGCCTCAGCGGCCACTGCCAGCCATTGCGCTTCCATACCAACCACGCCGCAACCGCCATGAGCGTGTAAAGGAGCGTCCATGCAGGACCAAAGATCCACGCCGGCGGATTCCACGCGGGCTTCTGCAGCGACGCATACCACTCACCTGGCATGGCCACCGCACCTAACAAAGGCGCGCAGAACGTGACGATGATGAAGCCGACCAATGCCAGGCCGTTGCGGAAGATGCTGGTCGTTGCGCTCATGATCTCTGATAGCACCCTTCACTGACCACTCCAAAATAAATCTTTGCCAGCGGTCGGAAATGCCATTTTCACTCCCGTGGAATTTGCCCATTCCATCATGATGGCGACGCTGTTTGCGAAGGAAATTCGTCTGGGCGGCGGCGATTTTTCTAGGGGCCGCTCCTTGCCACTCCTTGCCGCACGGCATGGTTAGCCAACCCGGAGGCCATGGCCACAGTCAAGACATGGGACGGCCTGAATAACCGCAAATGATAGGAAGCATCCGCGAACCTGGCATCCAGGCCGGGGCTTGATCATATCCGATAGGCGTGGCGGTTGCGTAGCACCGACTCGAACACCGGCAATGGGTTGCAGATACGCGTGACCAAATCGTCCCAGATTTCCTGTCCCTTGAGAATCTCCACTTCAATACGCAAAAAATAGATAGGCACATCAATAGAGGCCGGCTGCGGAAAACGCACCGCATCTTTCTCGGTCGTGACGATGCATTGCATGTCGCGCTCGACACAGCGCTGCATGAATTGCTCTACATCCCTAGCAGAAAACCGGTGGTGGTCAGAAAATCGTTTACGGATTTCCACGCGGGCCCCGAGTTTTTCTAGCGAGCCCTCGAACGCCTCGGGCACGGCAATGGCGCTGATTGCCCCTACCCATTTGTCCTGGAGAAACTCTAACGACTGCCGCTCGCGCGTGAACACATTCTCCAAATGAATCGGCCCGTGGGTACACTCGATGATTTCTGCGGTGCGGTTATACCGACGAATACGCGTCACCAACGCCTCGTTAGACCGACCACTGCACTTGGTTAACAAAATATAACTCGCGCGGCGCAGGTTTTTCGGGGGTTCGCGCAGCGTGCCTCGCGGCAACAATGCCTCCGTCCCAAAAGGCGAACCCGCATCAATGAGCACGATGTCGAGCCCGTGAGCGAGATCCAGATACTGCATGCCATCATCTAGCAGCAAGGTGTCCGCCGCGAGATTTTCAATCGCGAAGCGGCCGCATTTCACGCGGTTTTTGTCCACCACCACCGAAACCCCCGCTAGATTGCGCGCTAGCATATACGGTTCGTCGCCAGCAAATTTTGAATCGAGTAGCAGAGCGCTACCTGTGGAGACGACTTTGGGCATGCAATCGCCGGGGATGCTTGCGCCGTGAGAATCCTTCCACGGCTGCGGCTTATCGAGCTTTTTGCTCTTATAGCCACGTGATAGAATGGCGACGTTGCGGCCGCGGTCGCGCAGCGATCGGGCTAACAACTCGACGACTGGGGTTTTACCGGTACCGCCCACGGTGATATTTCCGATGGCCACGACCTGGGTTCCGAGGTGATGCTGGGGTCTCCAGCCGCTGCGATAACTCCAGAGACGCAACTGAACCAACCCACGGAAAATCCCTGATAGGGCACGCATGAGAAATCGCATCAGCGCCGCACGAAAACCCTTGGCTCGTCCAAAAATCACATCCGCTCCCCAGCTTTCCAGTTCTTCGAGCAGTTCCTTCATCGTCTGGCTCACGATGGCCCACCCGATGCGATGCAATCAAGCCGCAATCCCAAATGCGCTCACCCACATGAGAAAATGAGGGGTTTTGCACGTTTCACTGGCAAGTCGCATCCGCCAGTGGTACTAAGCATCATGTTTCGTTACGGAAAACAGGCTCGTCACGCAGTATCCGCCATGAGTTATCTGGCAGAAAAATACGCGCTCGGTGCCCCGGCAATCTCGTCGGCAGAAGTCGGTCGCGAACGAAAAATCTCGCTAGCGCTCGCCGCCAAATTGCTGAGCCAAATGGCCACGGCCGGACTCACCGTGGGCACCACCGGCCCTGGCGGTGGATACCGATTGTCGCGCCCACCCGGGAAAATCCATCTAGCGGAAATCGTTAATCTTTTTGAACGCAGGCAAGAGGAATTTCCCTGTCCGATTGGCCAAGGTTCATGCGGGACGGGCACGCCGTGCCCCTTGCACAATGATTTTATCAGACTCGAAGAAAACGCCCGATTGTTTCTTGAAGAGACTACCCTCGAGGTGTTCGCCCGTACTGCTGCCGAAAATCCGCTAGGCGAGCAGCGGCACAACCCGTTAGCCTAACACCACGCGCGAGGCGCGCTTGGTGCCTCTAAGCTCCGGTCACAACGCCAGATCGTAGCTTCTTCCGCCGACGCCTTCATACCACCGGAGATAGGCGAGATTGACCATGGCATACCCGCCAGGCGTCGGATAGTTCCCAGTGAAATACCAATCGCCGGAATCACCCTTGATAGAAGCATGCAGGTTTTCAATGGTTTGAAAAATCACTTGAACCTCACCGTGCCAATCGATTTTTTCCGGATAGATCATACGGCTCACCTCGCCCGAGATATCATCGTCGCTGAATGCCTCATAAACCCTCTGGACGCGGGTGCGTCGCTGCTCAGCTGGCAATTCTAACTCCGCGCGACACTCCACGTAAATCTCGTCCAGTAGGTGCTGGCGACCAGCTCGACGATGCAGCGCGACGGCCGCCTGAAAAGCGATGAATTTCCCGAGCTCTGACATGTCGATACCATAACAATCCGGGTAACGAATCTGCGGCGCGGTCGAACACACGACGATTTTCGATGGTTTGGCCCTAGCGAGGATTTTGAGGATTGATTGTTTGAGGGTGGTGCCCCGGACAATCGAATCATCAAGCACGACGAGGAAATCACCGGGTTTCACGACGCCATAGGTGATATCGTAAACGTGGGAAACCATTTGGTCGCGGCCTTTTTCCTGAGAGATAAAGGTGCGCATCTTGATATCCTTGTGGGCGACTTTCTCCCCTTGCGGCCAATTGCGCAAAATCAAATCATCGACTAAATCCGACGTGAGGCACCCTTGTTCGACGGCCTGAAGGATGGACGAGCGCACCTCTTGGCGACGATAAAGCCGCAATCCATCCATCAACCCCTGATACGCGGTTTCCGCTGTGTTAGGGATGAACGAAAAAATGGTTTTATCAAATGCCGCGCCAATCGACTCCACAACCTGCGAGACGAGCGCCGCCCCCATCGCCTTGCGCTCCCGATAAATCTGCGGGTCGTTCCCACGCGAAAAATAGATTTTTTCGAACGAGCACGGTGTGTAGCGCAGCGGTGGCGTGAACGCGGTGTCGGTCATGGTTCCATCGGCCTTGATGGTGATCATCGAGCCGGGATCCACCGCCTTCACATCGGCCGCATCGGCCTCAAAAACCGTCATGAGTGGCACCCGCTCGGAAGCAAAGGCGATGACCTCATCTGTGACTAACATGTGACAAGGCCTAATGCCGTACGGGTCGCGCATGACAAACATATCCCCGTTGCCGATGACGCCGCAGATGGCGTAACCACCATCCCAAGCCGCGGCGGCCTCGGAGACCAGGCGTGGCACGTCAAGAGCGGCAGAGATCTGGGCAGGGATATCGGCTCCCGTGACTCCAGAATCGCGCAGGTGGCGGTAAAGATCGGTGTGAGCTTCATCGAGTTGATAGCCGATTTCTTCTAACACCGTCTGAGTATCGGTCCCGAACACCGGGTGTTGCCCACGGTTAATCAGCACGTCGTTGAGCTCGCTGGCGTTGGTCATGTTGAAGTTGCCCATGACCATCAAGGTGCGCGTCGGCCAATTGCTGCGGCGCAGATACGGATGGCAGGACCCTTCGTCAAATTCGCCCGACGTGCCATAACGCAAATGACCGACGAGGATTTCACCGCCAAAATCGAAGTGTTTTTTCACGCTGGCGTAATCCTTGTGATCCATCACCCCTTTGCGCGCCATCTTGTAAAAATTCTTGATTTCCTTGCGGAACATCTGGGCCAACGCATCCTTTTCAATCCCCCGCCGACGACTCACGTAGGGCTGACCAATCGGCATATTGAGCTTCACACAGCCGATACCCGTGCCGTCTTGGCCGCGGTTGTGCTGTTTTTCCATCAAAACGAAAAGCTTGTTCAGGCCCCAAAGGCACGTCCCGTAGCGATCATAATAGTAGGCCAGCGGCTTGCGGAGTCGCACAGCGGCGATCCCGCATTCATGTGTGAGGAAATCGCTCATGCTTAGTTTGGTTTGAAATCACTCGCCGATGACGCTCACTCGGACACCCACTTGCGGGACCATCCGGCCGATGACATGGCCGCCTGGCCCGGCTAGCAGAGCGGCAGCGACATCGGCCTCGGCGACGATCGCCACCCATCCGATGCCCATATTGAATGTGTGGAAGCGGTCGTGTGCATCCACGTGGCTGAGTAATTTTTCGATTCCAGGAAGCTCCCAGCGTGGGATTTCGAGGTCGGCACCCATGCCGCGGAACAAACGTTCCAAGTTTTCGGGCAGGCCGCCACCCGTGATGTGCGACATCGCCTTGGGCTTTACCCCGCGTTTTTTCAGATCGCCCACCACATCGTGGTAGAGACGGGTCGGTTCGAGCCAAGCCGCCAATTCATCCGGGGTGACTTCCCCGGGAAACTCGCTGAGCACGCGGCGCACCAACGACCAACCGTTGGCGTGGATGCTCGATGACGCGTAGCCAACCAGCACATCGCCCACCGCCACTGTCGTCGGGTCAATCAAATCGGGCTTTTCAGCACAGCCGATGCAAAACCCAGAAAGTTCGATGACGTCGGCTGGGACGATGCCGGGCATTTCGGCGGTTTCGCCACCGGCCAGAATGCAGTTGCAGGACTCCAAATAGTCGGCCATGCCGGCGATCAGGCGGGTGATTTTCTCCTCGTGAAGCGCGGAAATCCCGATGTAATCGAGAAATAAAAGCGGATCGCCACCTGTCGTCAGAATGTCGTTCACGCTCATAGCCACCAGATCCTTGCCGGCCGTTTCGAGCAAATCGTGCTCCAGCAGGAGTTCCAGCTTCGTCCCGACCCCGTCGCAACCCGTCATCATTACCGGCTCCTTGTAGCTACTCAGATCGTAACACGCCGCAAACAGCCCAAACGCACCCCACAATTTGCGGGTTTGCTGAGTTCTGCGCACATGCGCCCCGATATCGCCCACCAAGGCGGCCGCTTTGCGCGTGTCCACCCCAGCCTGTTGGTAAGTTAGTTTGCCCGCCATAATCCGCTGCGGCGGTTCTACATGCCCACCCACGCCCGTCACGCAGAAAAATTTTCCATTTTGCATCCGCTCGCCTAACCACCCGCCATTTCGCCCCGCGTCGTGACCTGCAAAACCCAGCCATGCCCGCTTGCAGCGTCCCGACCATGCCCGCCCGTCCAGCTTGCCAAAATTTTTTCGTAACGCATTCTGCGCCGCTGATCCCGAATCAGTTAGGAAAAAGATTCGCGATCTCCGGCATCAAGAACTTCGATGAATACATGAATCTCTATCGGAGTTCCCCCTGCTGGGAAGCGCCGAAAAACTCTCTCGATGCGATGCGGTGGATCTAACACAGGCGTTTTTTCGCGAAACTGCTGAATCGACAGGATTTCGCCCGACCCAAGCAATGCATCATTTGTCTGTCACTCTGTCGACGAGGAAAAGAGAACCACTGATGAACGCTGATGCACACGGATAGTCGTGGGACAACCCCGGTGCCTGTATGCCTCAGGGTGAGCGATGCGATTGAACCCATTCTCTGAAAATCCGTGTTCATCCGCGTTCATCCGTGGTTCCTCCATCATTTGTCTGTCACTCTGTCGATGAGCACTCTGTCGATGAGGTGCCAGGCGGTGCGAGCAGCGCAGGTAGCGCGGCCTCGACGCAGGCCGCATGACAACGAGCAGAGAAAGCTGGATGCCAAGGCACGACTGCCGGGCTGTGCTTGGGCGGGGCTTTCGCATCTCATTGGCATGCGCCCCCGGCGGTGGCGCGCCACCCATTTTGAGGATCATTTGTCTGTCACTCTATCAATGCTTTGAGCACTCGCACAGCAACCGCCTGGAATCCCTTTCTGGCGATCTCAAGGGCTTCTGG
>JBDLWH010000298.1:0-3473 GCA_039804325.1 Verrucomicrobiota bacterium | reverse complement strand
CCAATCGAACGGGGGGCCGACACCATTCGATTAGAGGAATTTCCCAGGATTGAGGATTCCGTTAGGATCGAGCACCTGTTTGATCGATTGGTGGATATCACAGGAGACCTCGCCGAGGGCTAGGCGCGCCCAAGGTTTTTTGGCCAAGCCGATGCCGTGTTCGCCGGTGATGGCACCGCCGTGAGCGAGCACCCACTGGAACAAGAGGTCCAGCGCGTGGTGGGCGCGCTCACGGACTAACGGATCGGCGTAATCCCCCACCATCAGGTTGGTATGTATGTTCCCATCCCCAGCGTGGCCGAAACACGCGACAGGGATGCCCGTCGCGGATTCTAACTCCCTAGCAAAGATGACCAACTCGACAAGCTTCGAGCGCGGCACCACAATATCCTCGTTGAGCTTCGTCAGTCCGGTGTCGCGCAGCGCATAAGAAAATTCCCGCCGCAACTGCCAGATTCGCTCGCAACCCGCGTCGTCGGGCGCTCGTTCAATGAAGCTTGCGCCTAACTCTCCGAGCAGTTTTTCCAGTTCTGCCAGTTCTGAAGTCACCGCGGCCGGGCGACCGTCGATTTCGACGATGAGGTGGGCGTTGCCGGGCGGAAAAACCGCTGAGCCTAACCGTTTGCGAGCGGCTTGCAGGGTAAACGGGTCGGCAATTTCCAGAGCGGATGGCAGATGCCCGGCATCGAGGATGGCCTGCACGGCGGCGGCGGCCATTTCAAACTCCGGGAAAATCGCGGCGAGCATCGCCCGGCACGCGGGTTTGGGAATGAGGCGCAACGTGGCTTCGGTGATCACACCTAACATCCCTTCCGAGCCGGTAAAGAGCCCGACGAGGTCAAAGCCAGTCTTATTTTTGTGCAAGCACCCGCCGGTGCGCAGCACTCGGCCATCGGCGAGGACGACTTCCAACCCTAACACATAACTACGGGTGACTCCGTATTTCAAGCATCGCGGGCCGCCAGCGTTGGTCGCGATGTTGCCACCTATCGAACATTCCTTGAGCGACGCCGGGTCTGGTGGGTATTCCCAGCCGAGGGCATGGGCGGCCTCTTGCACATCGCGGGTAATGACACCGGGTTGGACGATGGCCACGCCGTCGTGCGGATGCATGGCGATGATACGGTTCATGCGCATGAGCGAGAGGGCGATGCCGCCTCGCACCGGGACGCATCCCCCGACGTATCCGACGCCCGCGCCGCGCGGCGTCACCGGGATGCCGCGCTCATGCGCAAAGGCTAACACCGCAGAAACATCCGCCGTGCATTCCGCTAACACCACCACATCCGGCGCATGACTCGCTGACCACTTGTCGCCCGAATGACTCGCGATGACCGCCGCTTCAACGGTCACTTTGGGTTTTCCTAACAGCGAGCCAAGCGCGCCAAGCCAGTCAGGAGTCGGGGAATTCATAGGGAAAAACAGGAGGTGCTTGATAGTGGCGCTCCCCACCGAGTCGGGCAGCACGAGCGCCGCGTGGCCGGACGTGGGGGCACCGGAATGCGCCCCCGGCCGCCTCACACGTAGATCTTGGTGTAATAATCGTCGGCCAAGCGATCTGCGTCGAAGTAGGGCACCACATCGTTCATCGAGTTGAGCACGATGCGACTCCATTCGTCGGGGCGGTCGTAGTAGGTGGGGAGCACCTGGTCATTGAGCGCTTTATAGAACCCTAGCATGTCGTGCTCGTCTCGCTCGTCGGGCGTGAGCGCCGGGTCCACTGGCGGGATGATAAACGAATTTTCGCCGTTTTTGGCAAACTCACAGATCCATCCGTCATAGGTGGATAGGTTGAGGCTGGCGTTCATGGCGGCGCTCATGCCCGACGTACCGGATGCCTCGCGAGGGACGACCGGGTTATTCAACCAGATGTCGGACCCATTTTTGAGGAAGCGTGAGAGTTCGAGTTCGTAGCCGACGAGCACGGTGGCATTCGGATAGTAGCGGGTGAGGCGGATCAGGTTGTTGAAGACATCCAACGCACCAAAATCAAACGGATACGGCTTAGCCGCCCAGATCATCTGCACCGGGTATTGGCTGTGGTTGAGCATCTCACGAAACAAATGGATGTCGCGCGTGATGAGGTCTGGCCGCTTGTAACCCGCGAATCGCCTCGCCCACACAATGGTCAACACGTCGGGCTTGAACAACTTCCCTGTCTGGTCGGCTACCACCCGAAATAACCGCTCCTTCAATTCACGCTTCCGATGGCGCAGCGCCTCCGCATCGTCCACCACCCGCGCGTGCTCCAATCCATGGTCCGCCCAGTATTTTTTGTTCTGGGCATTGGTGACGTGCGTAATCTCGCAAATATTCGGATAGTCTTTCCACATCTGGCGGGCCACTTCGCCGTGAACTTTGGAAACGCCGTTGGCCAAACGAGAAAGACGCAGCGCGGCAAGTGAGTGGTTGAATTCCTCGCCTTTGATCCCCGTGATTTTGCGAACCTCTTGTTCGGACACGCCGCTGAAAAACGTGAAGTTCCGCAGCAAGTTGAAATCGTGGCGTTCATTGCCCGCTTCTTCGGGCGTGTGCGTGGTGAAAACGAGGCGTTTTTTGACCTCCTCAAGGCTGTGGTATTTCTCGTAAAGATGAAACGCGGCCGATAGGCCATGAGCTTCGTTGAGATGCCATGTGGCAGGATCGACGCCGAGTTCATCTAACAACCTAGCCCCCCCCCACGCCGAGGATGATGTATTGGGCGATGCGGCGCAGGTGGTCCTGATCGTAGAGCCGGTGGGTGATGGCGCGGGAAAGCGTATCATTTTCCTCCACATCGGTGCTGAGGAAAAACATGGGCACCGTGTTGAAAATATCACCCGCTAAAAACATCGCCTTAACCCACACCGGGTGACCGTGAACCGACACGGTGAAACGAATGCCCGTGTCTTGCAAAAACGTGTACTCCTTCTTCCGAAACTGGATCGCCAACTCGCGGTCATCACCGCGCGCTTGCGTGTAATACCCGTAGGTCCAAAGAATCCCTATCCCGCACAGGTTCTGACGCAGATCCGCCGCAGAACGCATGTGCGAACCCGCCAAAAACCCCAACCCCCCAGAATACGTTTTGAAACTTTGGTCGATGGCAAACTCACACGAAAAATACACGGCGCTCTTGGCATATTTCGGATCGATCTCGTAGTGATGCTTGAACGGCTTGGGAAGAAATGAAGTGGCCATAAAAAAAATTTGGGGAAATTTTGGGGAAAAAAGAGGGTGGTGGGAATGATCAATGAAACGTGCAAACCATCGTGGCATTATGCCGTCCAATCCAAAACAATCTTGCCCGATTGCCCGGACATCATCATTTCAAATCCTTTGGCAAATTCCGTGTAATGGTAACGATGCGTGATGACCGGGGAAATGTCTAGCCCGGCCCGCAACATGGAACTCATTTTATACCATGTTTCAAACATTTCACGTCCGTAAATCCCTTTGAGCACCAGACCCTTGAAAATCACCTTGTCCCAGTC
>JBDLWH010000297.1:0-14616 GCA_039804325.1 Verrucomicrobiota bacterium | reverse complement strand
TCGCCCACCCCGAGAGTGGCGCTGGTGAGCACCACGTCTTTGCTGCCAGAAAACAATAATGGTCGCAACCGGTCCGCCACGTTCACCGGTGCCGCTAACAAATTATACTGGGTTTCTTCACGCCCCGCGCGCTCAATCCAATACACGCTCCCCTCAGTGGCCTGATCGAGAAACTCGCCCAGCGAGCCGTGAGCTTCGCGCAAGCGGCGCGACGCGTCTTGAAGTTCCGCGCGCGACGATTCCGACTCCACGTCGGCCGCGAGCGCATCGATTTCCTGCCAGAGACGGTTCAGCGGCGCAGACAGGGAGTTAGAGACTACCGCCGGCTCCCGTACCCGGAATTCCTTGGAAAAATCGCCAAATTTTGCGACTTCACCGATTTGTTGGAAAAACCGATCTGCGGCGAAAAGCGCATCTTCGACGGCACGCATGACCGAGGCATTGCGATAGCTCTTGAGCATGCCCTTCTTGGTGCGCGGGTGATAGAGGCGCTGCAAATCAAAGCGCAACGCCGACTGGGAAACCCGCAGACCTAACTGGACAGCCGCCACCTGCTCAATCGTGTGCGCCTCGTCGAGAATCGCAAAATCGTTAGGAAACAAAAACCCCTTGGGCCGTTTCGATTCCTCGTCGTCGCCTTCCAACTCGGTGTTGAGCAAGGCGAAAAACAACGTGTGGTTCACCACCACCAATCGCGCGTCTGCCGCGGCTTTGCGCGCCTCCTGAAAAAAACACGTTCCGCTAGGGCCGCAGTGGCGCGCGGTGCATAGATGCGCCTCGCTGCAAACCTGCAGCCACACCTTCATCTGCGGCTGAAAATCCAGATCGCTCAGCGTGCCGTCACGGGTCGATTCCGCCCACTTGCGGATCACGGCAAGCTCGTCGGTTTCCGAGCCGGTAAACAAATCGCCGGATTGCTCGAGCGCGCGGCGCAATCGCCCCGGACACAGATAATTTTGCCTCCCTTTCAAGAGGACCGCTGGCAACTCGTCGTCCACGAGTTTTCTCACAATCGGGATATCTTTGCGCACCAATTGTTCTTGCAGGTTGATCGTGTGGGTCGAGATGACGCCCTTGCGGCCAGTTTCTAGGGCAAAACGCGCCGCCGGCAACAAATAGGCCAACGATTTCCCCACTCCTGTGCCAGCCTCGGCCACCAGCGGCTTCGAATGAATCAGCGCCTCAGCCACCGCCACGGCCAATTCCTGCTGCTGCGGGCGGTATTCAAAATCGCGAGATTTCGCCAGCTGTCCCTTGCGGGAAAACGCCTCGCGCACTGCATCGCAAAACCCGGGCATCGCATGGCCATCCGTCAGGGAAATCATCTCCCGCCCATCGCACTCGGCAATCGCCTCGCTGCCAAGCCGCAAGTTCATCAGCCGCGCCTTCACAACACGCTCGACACCCCGGCCCCACCGCCGCCAATCTGCGCACCACGCCCACGCTCATGGTTTTTTCTCACCACCCCTCACCGCGCCTTCTCGTCTGTCTCGCGCTCACCGCGCTGGGGGCCGGGCTCTGTGCCCTGCTGATGCCCGCAGAATGTCGCGTCGTGGAGGACCAACTCGTCAACTTCCCGGATTCCGATGTCCTGGCCCACCAAGCACGGCCCTGGGTGCTCGCCGTGCTTTGTTTCCTGCCCGCCCTTGGCGGACTGGTTTATGCGTTAGTTGGCACGCTCGACCGCTATCTGATCCGGCTCTTTCTTGGCATGTTCGGCATCTGCACGGCCGCCCTTGTCACGATCTGGTTGCTCATCGACCTGAGCGACAAAATTGGCGATTTGATCAATAGCCGCCACGTGCTTCGCGCCATCGGCTCATATTACACGAGCCGCTCCCCCGCCATCATGGTGCTCCTCTTGCCCTATTGCCTCCTCCTCTCGATACTCCAAACCCTCGGAAAACTCTCCATCAACCGCGAAATCATCGCCATGATCCAATCGGGCCGCGGCATCTTGCGCCTCACCCGCTCATTGCTCGCCATCGGCGGCTTTTGCACGCTGCTCAGCCTGGGCCTCAACTACCACTGGGCCCCCTTGGCCGAAGGCCGCCGCGACGACCTCCTCGCCCAAGCCAGCGGCAAAACCACCAACGAGGCCACCCAAGTGCTCTATCGAAATTCGGAAGACCGCCGCCTCTGGATGATTGGCTCGTTCCCGCCCGACTATCATAAAGGAAACCCCCTGCGCCACGTCGAGGTCACCACTACTGACGCAAATCAAAGACTCCAATCCCGGCTTTTCGCCAGCCAAGCACGCTGGGATCGCTCCACCCATCAATGGACGTTTGAAAACGCCATCATCGGCCACTACGTGCCGGGTCGCTCGCCGGAGTTTGAAACGTTTGAGAAGCCCCTGATCGTTGATTCTTGGTCTGAAACGCCATGGCAGTTGATCAAACCTGGGCTCACCGCCGTGGAGCTCGGCCTCCCCGACCTCAGCGATTGGCTCAAGTCCCATGCTCGCCACCGCGCCTTCTCCGATCGCAACCCTTACCTCACCCAGTGGCACTACCGATGGGCACTCCCCTTCACCTGCCTCGTGACCGTGCTCTTCGCCACCCCACTCGCCATCCACTTTTCTCGCCGCAGCTCAGGCGGTGGCATCTTTCTCGCCGTCCTCCTTTCTTCGTTCATGCTCCTAATTAGCAATGTCGCGCTGGCCTTCGGCGAATCGGGAACCCTCCGCCCCGCCGTCGCCGCTTGGCTCCCCACCCTCGCCTTCGCCCTGCTCGGCATCTACCTCTACCACCGCCGCCTCACCGGGCGCCCCATCTATCAATCGCTGCGCCATCTCCTCCCCGGCACCCCTTGAGCATCCCTCAAGATTTCCTAAACGAGGAAATCTCACCTCACCATTTTTCCCTATGGCCTTCGCTGAACCCTGGCATGTCCGCGCCCGCTCGCGGGCTTGCGCCGCCACCCAAATCCCGTTCTCCGAGGGCGAAACCATCGTCACCGCCCTCTATCCCGACCCGCTATCCAGCGGCTACCTGCGCCGCGATATCTGCCTAGACGCTTGGAACCACGCACCCGACGACGCCCCAAAACCGTTCTCCTTCTGGAAAACCACCTTCTCCGCTCCCATCACCGGTGCCCCGGCTCACCCCGCCATCAAACTCAGCGCCGAGGAAATCCTCCAGCGCCTCATCATCGAGGACGAGGACCACACGGAAAATACCCGCTACATCCTTGCCGTGATGTTAGAACGCCAGAAACTCCTCCGCGAAACCGACGCCCAACGGACACCTAACGGAATCATGCGCGTCTATGAACATCGCAAAACCGGCGAAATCTATCTGATTCGCGACCCGGATATCTCACTCTCAGAAGTCGAAACCTTCCAAAACGAAGTCATCGTCCTACTCGAAAATAATGGGCGCATGCCCGAGGCTCCCGGCGAAGCATCATTCTCAGCATCCGCTGCCTCACTTGAGTCCGGCGGCGATGGCGTCGGCCAATCGGCATAACAACCGCGATTGCGCGGCCACCAGTGACTGATACCCGTCGGTCTCCAACGCCTCACGATCGACAAACGTGCGAGCCACCTTGAGGGAGCCATCGGGCAGCGAGTAGGCCCGCCAACCAGCTTCGATGACGGCGTATCCATCGGCCGCGCCATGGAGTTGACGGATGTCGAGCGTGACCTGATAGCGCAATTCGCCGTCCTTGCCCCACGGATACGTCCGCACGTTGCCGGTGTGCAGGCGTCGGCCAAGGTTGGTGGCCGTAACACGCCCAATGGCCGCTGCCAGATCGCCGGCCCACCGGTGGTTTTCCGCCACCCCGAGTTGATTGGCCGATTGCGCCACAACCAAGTGAGACCGATCGATATATTCCGCCACATTCACTGGCCCGACGCCAATGCCCGGCCCCCCACCCGTGGGCGCAGGCCCCTCAGCGGTGAGCACATAAAACGACTTCGAGCCCGCCGAGCAACCCGCGAACAAGCAAACAACTAACAACGAAATGAGGTGATGACGCATGGGAGTGGTGGTTTCAACGCCCGCTGCTGGGTGGCGCCTTCGGGGTAGGATTGCCCGAAGACTCGCGCCCGAAGAGCAGCGAACTCGGTTTCTCATCAATGGTCGTGGTCATCGCCTTGATGGCTCGCAACGACGCGCGTAATTCATCGAGCGTGCGCTGCAAATCACCCTGAACTGTTCCATCCGGCCCCAGGCTCGCCACGGATTTTTGCAACTCAGCAAGCGTCTTGCCCAAGTCCTGCGGCAACGCGCGGAACTCGGGGTTCTCGAGGGTTTTGCGCGCCGCGGCCGCCGTGGCCTCAATCTCCATCAGGGTCGCTCGTGACGCCGCAAAGGTGGTCTTAGCCTCAGATGCCGCCGCTGCCATATCCCCTATCATCTGGTCGATAGGCAACGCCTGAATCTTGTCGAGCAGGGCGGTGAGCTTCCCCTCAAGCTGTGCAAACCCCGAGGAGACCGTGGGGATGGTCACATACTCACCCTCCTGACCTAGCGCCGCGGGAACCGCGTCGTCATAATAATCCAAATCCACAAACAATGCCCCCGTGAGCAAACTCCCCGTCTTCAGGGCCGCCCGCATCCCCTTGCCCACCGCATCTTTAAGAAAGGCCGAATCCGGCTTGGCTATTTCCTGCGCTACCTCTGGACGCATCAACACCGGATCAATCTCTATCAACACCGGAATCCGCACGTCCCCTGCCGACGGCATCAAATTAAATGATATATCCGCTACCCGACCAATCGTGATACCCCGAAACTCAACCGGAGCCTTCTCGGTGAGCCCTCGCACGGTTTGATCAAATAACAGCAAAAATTTCAACGTCGGATTGAACGCCGAATGCCGCGCCGCATCCTCATCGTGATACAACATAAACTTCGTGCCATCCCCCGCAGCAGTCCCTGGTTCGCCACCCTCGGGCACCCCAAAGGATATCCCCCCCGAAATCATCGCCTGAAACGATGGCGTGCGCAGCTTAAACCCATCCGCCCCGGCACTGATGTCGATGCCGCTCGTGTTCCAAAACCGCGTGTTCACCGTGACCAACTCGCTGTATTCCTCACGAATAAACGCATGATAGGTGACCTTCCCCCCGCTCCCAGCTAACTCGCGCCCCTCAATGCGCCCGACCTCAAACCCACGAAAATACACTGGCGACCCCTCCACCAACGAGCCCGCCTCATCGGCGAGCAAAACTAACCGCCGCCCCGGCACACTCCGACTCGTTGCCGACGGTTTCTCTAACCCTTTGAAAACCGATTGCCTGTCACCGTCGGGCGGCCCCGGATCAAGCTCAAGATACGCCCCGGTGATCAGCGTGCCGACCCCGGAAAACTCGGTGGCCGAGAGCCGCGGCTTGACCACCCAGAAACACGTCCCGTTGCGCAAAAGGCGTTCGGCATCAGAATCTAACTCCAGATAGGTCAACACCGATTTCAGATCGTCAGCAAGCTTCACCCCCTTGACCACTCCCACTTTCACCGACCGACACCTGACCTCGGTCTTGCCCGCCAATATCCCGTCCGCCGTGTCAAATCTCACCTGCGCCTCAGGCCCCTGTGCCGCAAAATTCCGATATAGCAACCAAATGCCTAGTAACAAAGCCACGACTGGCACGACCCACACGATGTTCCATCGTTGAGACTCCCGGAATTCCGGTGTGAGTGCGTTAAGTGGTGGCGACGGTTCTTGGCTCAAGGGCTTGGTTTCGTGGGGTGGGATGCGGCAGCGCGTGTGAGTTCATCTAGCCGATCCCACAGCAGGCGTGGCTCAAAGCTTAGCGCTGAGAGCATCGTAAGCACAACCACCCCCGCAAAAGCAAGCACTCCAAGTCCCGGGGTAATGGTCATGTAATTTCCTAACTGCATGATGGACACCAAAATGCCGACCACAAAAATATCGACCATCGACCACCTACCTAACAACTCTGTAAACCACAAGATTCGCCCAAGCATCTTGAGCGACGGATGGGCGCGGCCGGTGGCCGCAGCACATAACCAGGTCATGGCCATGATCTTGAGAAATGGAATGAGGATGGAGGCGGTAAAAATCACGATTACTATCGGATAGTCGCGAGTTTCCCAAAACGTCATCATGCCACTCATGATCGTGTTGTGTGACACCACACCCAACTCAGTGATGTTCATGATGGGCAGCAAATGCGACGGAATGTAAAGCACCGCGGCCGCGACCATCAAGGCCACGGTATTCTGAATACTCCCGGGCTTGCGCAAATGCAGGCGCGCCCCACATCGCGGGCACCTCCCCAGCGCCACCTCGGCAACGCGCCCACATAGGTGACACCCCGCCAACCCGTGGTCCGCCGCCTTAGGAAACTCGCGCTTCATGGCTTGGCCACCTCCAGCCTATCCCACAATTCCTCGCGATCGATGCTCGAGACCGCTGCGGCCATGCAAACCATCACCCCGGCAAACGCCCAGAAACCAATGCCGAAATGCACATCGGCAATCTTGGTGAGCTTCATGAGACTCACCAGCACCCCTAGCAGGAACACCTCTACCATGTTCCATGGCTCAATGCGATACATCCACTTGGCCACGCCAAACGCCCCTGGGGCCACCCGCCCAACCATCAACGGCCCACACACGTAAATCATCCCACCCGCCAGCATGACCGGTGTGACCATCGTAAATAAAAATATCAAAACGCCTAGGACGGGCACGCCCTCGCGGATCAACGCCACCGCCGAGCCCACCAACGTGAGATGGCGCCTGAGCGAGGCGGCATCCATCGTTAAAAACGGAAACCCATGCACTAACACCATCAACAAGAGCGCGGCTAACGAAAATGCTGTCACCCGCACTAACGACGCCGGACGGTTCTCATAGAGCAACGCCCCACATCGCTGGCACCGCGCCGCCGTCCCCTCAGCGACCGGCGCCGCTTCATGCAGCGTGTCACAAAAATGACAGACGGCTAGACGCGCCTCGCCCGGCGGTTTTGGCCACGGCAACATCGCTCGCCAAATTCTGGAAAACTCCTTGCTCATGCCTGCTTGAATGCGACGACGCGCTGTGCCAGTTCCCCTAACCCCTCGATGCCGCATTCCACGAAATCCCCGGCTTGCAGGTAACGCGGAGGCGTCATGCCCATGGCCACGCCGCTCGGGGTGCCCGTGGCCACCACGTCGCCAGGCAACAGGGTCATGAATCGGCTGATATAAGCAATAATCTGCCTCACTGAATATAACATGTCACCAGTCCAACTGTTTTGGCGCAGCTCGCCATTGACCTTGCACCACAAGCGCAATTTCTGCGGGTCGGCGATTTCATCAGCGGTGACCAACCACGGCCCCATCGGAGCAAACCCATCGGCACTCTTCCCCTTGGTCCACTGGCCACCCATGTCCTTCTGAAACGCCCGCTCAGAAAAATCGCAAAATGTCGCATAGCCCGCCACGTAATCCATGGCCTCGCGCTCATCCACGTATGACGCCCTGCGCCCGATGACCACGGCGAGCTCAACCTCGTAGTCCAATTTAGTCGATCCCCGCGGAATGACCACATCGTCGCCCGGGCCGCTCCACGCGCTGGTGGCCTTCATGAACAACGTCGGCTCCGTCGGAAGCCCCTCACCTATCTCCATCGCATGCTCCAAATAGTTTTTCCCCACACACACGACTTTCGAGGGGCGGCTCACCGGGGGGCCCAGCCGCACCATCGGATCGACTTCCCGCCCACCCGGACATCCACCCGCAACCCACTCGGCCAACGTGACCAATCCGCCCGCCGCAAAAAATCCCTCGTCGTAATCGCGAAAATGCACACTCGCATCTAACCGCCGACCATCTGGCATCTCTACCCCTGGCACCTCGCGCCCGTCATCTCCGTAGCGGATCAATTTCATGCGGCGAACTCTACTTGAAAAATCCTACCATCCACTCCCGAAAAGCCGGGTGCCCCAGCAAAAAAACACGCGGCCCGACCGATCATCCCCCTAGGAAAACCCAATAACCCGGGAGGCATCTCAGTCGGACCGCCTTGTCTTGCGACGGGCGAAACGTAACGCATCAGATCCGCTCGACAAGAAAAAACTTATCTTTTTTTCTAACTGTCGTTTTTGCTCGTGAAACAAGGCCATCTCACCACCGTCGCTATCAGGGAATTACGGCGGCGCGACATCGCGCAATACGCCTATCAGGTGGGGCGGTTAGCTGGTCATAGCGGCATTTGGATTGTCGTTAGGGAATGGCGGCACTATCGTGGTGGCCGATGACAGACCGTGATGAGAGCGCATTTTTCGCGTTTTTGGGGACCGAGCGGAGCGCTTCGCCGCGAACACTGGCGAACTATCAGAGCGCGCTTGCGGCCTATCGGGTGTGGCGAGGCGAGAAATTCGCGGGTTGGCGCGAGGCACTTCCCGACGACTTCCGGGATTATCTCTTCGCGTTGATGAAGCGCGGGTTGAAGCGCTCGACCATCCGCTTGCGCTTTGCGGCATTGCGCTCGTTTTACAAATTCCTGGTGTTGCGTGGCGGCTTGGCCCGCAGTCCGGTGGGTGCCGTCCAGCTTCCCAAACCCGAGCGCGGGCTACCCGTGGTGCTCACCGTCGCCCAAATTGACGAGTTGCTAGGCATTCCCATGCGACTCCCTGTGAACAAAAAAGCCCCGTTGTGGTTGCCGGCGCGGGATACGGCGATTCTCGAGTTGTTTTACTCATGCGGATTGCGCATCGCCGAGTTACTAGCCCTCGACGTGAACGATGTGGACTTCATCGGGGAAACCGTGCGCGTCATGGGGAAAGGTTCCAAGCAACGGATCGTGCCGGTTGGCGGGCCAGCGATCAGCGCCATCCAACGATACCGGCAACAGGCGGCCATCACCTCCGGGCCGTTGTTTCTGAGTAAGCGCACCACTCGCATCACCCAACAGGCGGTAGATCAATTGTTAAAAAAAACACTGAAACACAGCACTATCCCGTTTTCTATCAGCCCACACAAGTTAAGGCATAGCTTCGCGACTCACATGTTAGACGCCGGAGCAGACCTGCGCAGCGTCCAAACACTGCTTGGCCACGCGTCGCTTTCCACCACCCAGATTTACACCCACGTCACCCAGGCGCGTCTCAAAAAAGCCTACGACGACGCCCACCCGCGGGCGTGACGTGCGAGAGCGGGTCTATCATCGGTTAGCCCGGTCTAACAACTCCTTGAATCGTGCCAAAGCGGCATTCCACGCGGCAGAGTCGCGCGGCTGGTAGGACTGGAAGTCAAACGAGCGGCGGATCAGCGCACGGCCGGCAGCAAGGTCGGGCAGATGGCCGGTGGCCATCATTTGGGTGATCACATTGCCGCAGGAGGTTGCTTCCACGGGGCCGGCGATCACGTCGATGCCTAGGGCGTTGGCGGTGGCTTGCGTGAGCGAAACATCCTTGGTGCCACCACCACCCACATGAAGCTGTTGGAAATCCATCCCCGTGAGTTCCCTAATGTGATCAAAAACAACGCGGTATTTCAGCGCAATAGAATCGGTGGCCACTCGCACAATCGTCCCCGGATCCTGCGGCACCGCCTGTCCCGTCTGCGCGCACCACTCACAAATTTTTTCGGGCATGCGCCCAGGGCTGGCAAACGAGGCGTCGTCCGGATCGATGAATGCGCTGAATGGTTGGGCGGCTGCGGCCATGGATTCCATCGTGTCGTAATCGAGCGCGGTGCCGTCGAGCTCCCACTGGCGGCGGCATTCCTGGATGAGCCAGAGGCCGGAGATATTTTTGAGGAAGCGGATGCTGCCGTTGACGCCTTGTTCGTTACAAAACCCGTGGGCCAGGGCGGCGGCACTGGTGATCGGTTCACGAGCTTCGATGCCCATGATGGACCAAGTGCCCGATGACAGCCAGAGGTTGCCAGTGCCGGTGAGCGGAATACCCGCCACCGCGGCGGCCGTGTCGTGACTGGCCGTGGCGACCACTGGGATGCCGGCCATGCCGATGAGCGCGGCCACCGCGTCCCGCATCGGACCTAACACGGTGCCTGGTGCAACGATTTCCCCGAAGATTTTGCGCGGCAACCCGAGCGCGTCAATCACCGCCCACGCCCAGTCGCCAGTGCGCGGGTCTAGCAACTGCGAGGTCGATGCAATCGTGCGCTCGACGGCTTGGCGACCGGTGAGCCAATACGCCAGCAGGTCCGGCACAAACAGCAGACGCTCCGCATCCCGCAAGGCCGGATTTTGCTTGCGGACCTCCGCGAGTAAATGCAGCGAGCTGTTATAGAAATTCGTCTTGAGGCCGGTATGCGAGTAGATCTCGGCTTCGGGCATGAGGGCGTGCATGGCCTCGGCCATGCCCATGAAGCGTGGGTCGCGGTATTGGTGGGGCATCCCTAACAGCGCGCCATTACTTCCTAGCAGTCCATGATCACAGCCCCAGGTATCGATGCCAAGCGAGACGATGGAATGGGCGTGGCGATCGACGGCGCGGTGGAGACCCTCGAGGATATTGCGGTAGAGGCCGAGGATATTCCAGAACGAGCCACCGGGCAGATCGGTGCCCGGGTTGTCGAAGCGATGGACTTCCTCGAGTTGGATAGTGGTAAAATCCGTGGTGGCGGCGATGACGCGACCGCTGCCTGCACCCAGGTCTGCGGCGATGAATGTTTTAGGGGTCATGAGAGGCGAATCAGTGAGGATGCGGAGACTGTTTTTCAACGACCGGCGTAATGCAATCCCCAATCCCCTCACATTTCTCTCACATGTAACGTGATCTGCTGGGACATGCCCGTCCGCGGGTCGGTGGCTGTCAGCGTGTGGGTGCCGGGCGCCAGGTGAATCACGGGCTCAGGCGTGGACAACTCGATTTCCAGGGTGGGCGAGGACCATCGAGCGGTGCCGGGCAGGTTGGTCACGGGCCTCAACTTGTCGGATCCAGACGGGATTTCCGGGTCCAAGAGCAGCGTGATGCCATCGACCGGGGTGATGATACGCAGTGGTTCTATCATCGCGGGTGCCGGATCCATGGCCAATTCCGCGCGCCGGTGGTTAGCGGGACTGGCGAACCATGCGGCATAGGTTTGATCTAACAACGCTTTGCCCGTGGCGTCAAAATCCGCAGGGGTCGCGACGGGCGGGAGTTGGGCGGATGGCACAAGTTCGGCGCGGCCATGCAGGGTGGCAGGAACCGGCGGGACAATTTTCCCGAGGCGCGAGTCGATGAGCACCGTGGTCAAATCGTTCGGTTGGGAAAACCAGGTCGGGGCACCATCGCGGTGGAGGCGGCACAGGGTGCGGTGGAAGATGGGCCCGGCACCGGCGACACCGGAAACCCCCATCATCGGTTGATTTTCAAAATTGCCCGCCCAAACCCCAACGGTGAATTCCGGAGTGTATCCGAGACACCAATTGTCACGAAAGTTCGACGATGTGCCGGTTTTCACCGCGCATCGAAACGGGAAGTCAAGCGGCCCGCCGGGCGGAAAGGACGGCGCGCGTGCCGCCGAATCCGATAGCATGTCGGCGATGAGGAAAAACGAGGTGGCGGAAATCGGCAACCGACATTCGGGCACGGCCGCCTTTGCTGGCAGCGAAAACACCGGCGCAAGGTGGCGGCCACACCGAGCGAGCGTGGCGTATGCATTGGTGAGTTCTAACAGGCAAACCGGGGCGTTGCCTATGGTCAAACCGAGCCCTGCGGCCGCCGAGTCAGGCCCCAACGTGGTAAGCCCAAGCTCAACGAGCAAATCGTGCAACGGGCGCGGACCGCCCAGCGAGTTGAGCTCGCGCATGGCCGGCACATTGAGCGAGCACGCCAGCGCGCTGCGCAGGGTGACCGGCCCGCGGTAGGCGTGATCGTAGTTTTGTGGTAGGTCGAGCCCTTGGGGAGTGCGAAACGGGCTGGGCACATCGGCTAGGATGGACGCCGGCGTGCGGTGGTTGCGCTCCAGCGCTAACAAATAAGTAAATGGCTTCAAGGCGGACCCCGGCGAGCGGGGCACCAAAGCGCCATTGAGTTGGCCGCCGCGCGTATCGTGCCAGGCGGCTGAGGAAACCAGGGCGAGGATTTCTCCGGTCGGATTATCGATGACGACCACGGCGGCGTGGCGCAGGTTGGACTCCTTGAGCTTGGCGGTTTCCTCGTGAACGATGGCTTCGATTTCCCGTTGCAGGGTGAGATCCAACGTGGTGCGGATTTCATGCGGAAAACGTCCGCCATCCACCCCGGGCCTCGCCCAAAACGACGCGAGCCATGGGGCTGGCTGCGATGGGCGCAGCGGTCGCAGGGTGAGCGGCTCGGCCATGGCCGTGGCGATGCGGGCGGGATCGACCTGGCCGCTGGCGCGGAGTCGCTCGAGCACGATATGGCGCCGGGCGATGGCGCGCCGCGGGTGGCGCAGCGGATTGAGTCGCGACGGGGCTTGCGGGAGGCCAGCGAGCAGCGCGCACTCGGCGAGCGAAAGATCGGCTAACGGTTTTTGAAAATGGAATCGAGCGGCCTCGGCGGCTCCGGTGCGCAGGTTCCCATAATCGAGGCGATTGAGGTAGGCGGTCAGGATGCGATGTTTGGGCCACATCGCTTCGAGTCGCCGGGCGGCGAGCACCTCATAGATTTTCGTGAAAACCGATCGATGGGCCGGCGGGGCGGCCATTTTGATCAATTGTTGGGTGATGGTCGATGCCCCGGAAACAACCCTAAGGCGAAAAAAAAGATCGCGTGCGGCGCGTCCCGTGGCGAGAAAATCGACCCCGCTATGGCGATAAAACCGCTTATCCTCGGCGGCCAATGTGCAGGCAATGAGATCGGTCGGCAAATCCTCCCACGCCACTGGCATGGCTCGTGAAGCATCCGGCAACGTCAGATGCACTATCGGTTTGCCATGACGGTCCGTCACAACTGGCGAGGCATTCGGGTTTTCTAGCAACCCTGTGGGTAGCGGCACCAGAAACGGCACAACCATCCACGCCACCGCGGCAAGGGCGGCGGCAAATCCACCCCGGACAAGACCGCGGCCGGTTGGCAGGTGAAGTTTCAACAAGCCAGAAGATGGCATAGCGGGCCTGGAAACGAAGTGCTAACTGATGCCGCCGAGGAAGCTCAGACAATCACCAAGCTCCTAACGGGTGGTCATGGGGTCCCCGGTGTCCACGGGTTGGGGTAGTAATAGACCGGCATGGCCGATGCCGCACGCTGGAAGACGGCTCGATCACCCAGCAACAAAAGCTCATTGCCGCGCGAGGTGGCCGCCGCATCGCCTACCTTGACCCAACGAATCAAGCTTGAACTAACCGGTGCCCCGTTAAGCAGATAGTATGTGGTATAACCGCTAGCTCCTGACGTCGCATCGGCGTTCCACACAAAAAATGAATCGGCGGTCTTGAAGTCTCGGCTGCCAAAAAACCCCGCGCCCAGCGACAGCGCCCGCCCGCCAGTGCCCGTGGCCGATTGATCGATGGGATAGCCGCCACCTACTAGATTATAGCCAGCTCCCATGGGCCTCATAAAATCGTTAGGTCGAACTTCGCCGTAGGCCAGCACTTTGTCAGCGGTGTTACGGTTATTGAAGAACAACCCTTGTCCGGGCGGAATCACGGTGGCTCCCTTGTCAACCATGCTCGCATTGCCCGCATCCACCCAACGCGCCGCGCCCGCTCCATTGTAAAGCCAGTAAATCGCCCACGCACCACCCGAAAATACCTGCACCTCATCGGCTGTCGATTTGCTAGCAGATGCGTGAAAGCCGGTTGGCAGGAAAACATCATCAAGTGTGCGATGGCGGCGCAGCACTACACTGGCACCTACCAGGGAGTTAGGCGGAGCGCCTGTTAGCGTGTTGAACGGCGCGGCTAACGAGTCGAGCACGGTGTCGTTTGCTAGGGTCAGGGTGGCCCCGGTAGCCGAGACCACATCGAAGCGCTGGCCCTCGTTCGCACCGGCGGTCACTTCCAGATAGTAGCTGCCGCCCGAACCGATGATGGTGGGTAGATCGCTATTACCGGCGCTGATGGTAAACCCGAGGGATTGGCCGACCACCGAGCTCACGGTGCCGGTGAAGACGGTTTCGTGCAGGAAAGGATTGTTATAAGTCTGGCAGCCGAGGCCGAACGTGGTTTCCTTCCAGCCTTCCACTTCCGTTACGGACGTGTGGTCGATGCCCGTGGTTGGCACTTCGTCGAGGTCCGCCTTGACGCGCACGATGCCTTTGCCATCGCGTAGGCCGGTGATGCCTTCGAGGTCATGGATGGTGACGGTTTCCGTGCAATCGCCGTTGTCCGCAGCAACCAAGTTAGAGGAACTGATGGCAAGCGACGTCCAAGCAGTCGGGTTCCCTGGAGCGGCCGCATATTGCAACGTGTAGGTCACGTTGGTTGGCGCGCCTTTCGGGCGAACAAACACGCCTTCTAGCAAGAGTGGATTAATAGTGTCAGGGCGGATGATCCAAGCGGTGTTGCCGTTGAGACTCTGGCTGCCCACGCCGCTGTCGTATGGCATGGCAAAGGCAAACTCAGCCAAGTTATCATAAGCGTCGCCATCTGGGTTGTCGCTCGACGTCTGGCCAATGCGCTGGCCTATCCATGCCGTCCAGTCAGACGCGCAATTGCTCGTCTCAAAAAAATTGTTTTCGCTACGGGTTTGGCCGGGCGTCACGCTAATGAGGGTCACATCGCCGATGATATTGAG
>JBDLWH010000296.1:0-5090 GCA_039804325.1 Verrucomicrobiota bacterium | reverse complement strand
CGCCCACTTTCACGGCGCTGGCACCCGCCGAGACCAAATCGCGAGCGCCCTGTTCCGTGACCACATTCCCTGCCACCACCGGCACTTCAGAAAGCGACCGGAGCATGCCAATGACGTCCATGACCCGGCGGGTGTGCCCGGTGGCCGCATCGATAAAGAGTGCGTCGGCCCCGGCGTCGATCAACGCGCGCCCGCGCTCAATGCAATCCGGCCCCACGCCCACCGCCGCGCCGCAGCGGAGGCGACCGGCCTCGTCCTTGGCGGCTGTGGTGAAGGTGATGCGTTTTTCGATGTCTGAACCGGTGATCAATCCGGCTAGCCGACCATCGGGGTAAATCAGCGGAAGTTTCTCGATGCGATTTTGATAGAGAATCCGGCGCGCCTCTTCCAAGCTGGTGGCGGGTGGCGCAGTGATGAGCCGCTCCAAGGGGGTCATCACCTCGGCCACCATCGCATCCGTGCGGTCGAGGTAACGGATGTCACGCCCCGTCACCATGCCTTCCAGATGGCCGTCGGCGTCGATCACAGGAAAGCCGGAGAATCCATTTTTGGCCATGATATCGCGCACATGTTCGATGGTGTCCTCCTTGCGCACGGTGTGGGGTTTGAGGATGACGGCGTTTTCCGACCGCTTGACGCGTGAAACCATCTTGACCTGTTCGTCGATTGGGCATGCCCGGTGGATCACTCCCATGCCACCCTCACGCGCCAAGGCAATGGCCAAATCATGCTCAGAAACCGTGTCCATCGCTGCGGAAATAACCGGCAAAAACAATGAAATGCCTGCCGTCACCAATGTGGATAAATCGGCTTCACCCGGCAAAACCGAACTCATCGTCGGCACCAACAACACGTCATCAAATGATAGTCCTAGAGAAATCTCCGCCATGGGGGAATCAATAGAAAGCCCACCCGCCGCGCAAGCCTGAATCCAAAAAATGATGTTCTCCCCGCCCACGAAACCAGCGACCATTCCCCGACCCCTTCGCATCACCTCACCCCGCCGTGCTCTCAATGCCTCTCACAAAAATGTCCACCGTTTGTCGAATCCATGCGTCGCGGTCCATGATGGATAATCCGGAGCTGCGACGCAGCAAGCCGCCCATCAACGCCGAGGTGAGCACTTCGGCAAAGCCCAGCGCGTCAAGATCCGCTCGAACCACCCCCCGCTGCCGGCATTGCTCTAAGTATGCCGCTATACTCTGGTGAAACGGGCCTAACACATTGCCGATCAACTCCTTGGCCAAGGTCGGTCGCCGCCGACTCTCACCGATAATCGCCCGCGCCATGCCTTCACATCGCTCCAGCGATTCCGTGTACACTCGCGCAAAACACGTCAAATCCTCTAACAAATCGCCGCTGAACCCACCCGTCAACTCACATAACGCGACGAATTCCTCCGAGGTTTCCTGCACCACGGCCGCCAACAATTTTTGCTTGGTTTCAAAATGCCGAAACAAAGTCACCTCGTTACACCCTGCCCGCTCCGAAATCCCGCGCGTCGTGGCCGCCCCTATCCCCTTGTCCCCAAATTCCGCTCGCGCCGCTTCAAGTAAGCGCTGACGCGTCCCCGCTCCCTCCGATCTCGATGGTTTTACCCGCGCCACGCTCATGGCGCGAAGATTTCGCAAGTAATCACTTGCACGCAAGCCAAAATATTGCCTAACTCCGCGTCGGTCATGCTGAACAGTGCGCAAATCGCTAGGTTGTTAGGTTGTAGTATGGTGGTGCTGAGTGGTTGTCGGGCGGTGGGCCCGGATCACGAGCGGCCGGCGCTGGAGTTGCCGGCGTCGTTTTCGCGTGGGGGGATGGAATGGAAGCGTCACACGGCGCAATGCGCACCGGTGAGGCGAGCGTGGTGGAAGCTCTATGCGGACGGGGTGCTCACATCACTAGTTGAGCGAGCGTTGGCGGGCAACCAGGAGATAGCGGCCTCAGCGGCGCGTCTGAGGCAAGCGCGGGAACTGAGTCAAGTGGTGAGATCGGCGTATTTCCCGCAGATTGATCTGGGACGACAGGTCAGCCGCTCGAAATCCCGGCGTCCCGGATCGGCTGGGGTAAGCATCCTTGAAAGCCGTTTCGTGGTGCCCGTGGATTTCAGTTATGAAGTGGATATGTGGGGGAAATTGCGGCGTCAGGACGAGTCGGCCACTGCCACGGCAGAGGCCGCAGACGATGGCCACCAGGCGCAGCGATTGAGCGTGGCGGGTGAGGTGGCCCAAACGTACTGGGCGTTGCGGGCAGTGGATGCGGACCGAGCCGTTCTTTTGCGCACCTTGGAGATTCGGCGCAAGGCGCTGGATTTAATGACCAAGAGTCGGGCGGCGGGCACCATCAGCGGCCTGGATCTGGCGCGCGCCACGACCGAGGTGGCCACCGTCGAGGCGGCGCGCATTCGGCTCGATCAGGATCGCATGGAACTCGTGAATGCGTTAGCGGTGTTGGTGGGTGTGCCTGCGACTGGTTTCAGCGTCCCCGAGAATCATGATTTACCCGCGCCGCCATCGGTGCCGGTTTCCCTGCCTTCTGAACTGCTCCGTCAGCGGCCTGATATCCGCGCCGCCGAGCGTCGTGTGGCAGCCGCCAATGCGGACATCGGCGTGGCAACCGCGGCGTTTTACCCCTCGTTTACCATCAATGCCTCAAGCGGCTTGAGCGCGGCGGCGATGGGCGACTTGCTCCAAGCGTCCTCACTCATTTGGTCGATCGGCTCAAATACCACCCTGCCCATCACCCAGAGAAAACGATTCCACTCGCAAAAACGCGCTGCCGAGGCCGCCCACGCGGCTGCGAGCGCCGATTACCGTCAAACCGTGCTCACATCCGTCGGCGAAGTAGAAACCGCTCTGCAAGGGGCGTGCCTGCTGGAGCGTCGCCAACTCGCTCAAGACCAAGCACTCGCCGCCGCCTGCAAAACCCTCGACCTCTCGATGAAGCGCTTCCAATCCGGCCTCGTGAGTTTCCTCGATATGGTGGACGCGGAACGAACCCGCTTCGAAGCCGAAAAAGCGGCCCATGCCATCCGGGCGGAACGCCTTGCCCTTTCCGTTTCCCTCATCAAAGCCCTCGGCGGCGAATGGTAATGACCATGGCCAAAATCCGCCGCGCCCCACACCCACTCATCCCACACACCCGCCCCATGCGATACTTTTGCCTCTCTCTTTTGCTGATCCCCCTCGCCTCGTGCGGAAAAAAGATCGCCCCGAGTGGCCCACCACCGCCTGGGACGCCTGAGGTCTCGGTCATGACCGTGCAAACCCAACGCATCGACCTAACCACCGAATTATCCGGTAGGGTCGCCGCCTCACTCACCGCCGAGGTCCGCCCACAAGTCGGAGGCATCATCCAAACCCGCTTGTTCACCGAGGGTGCCGACGTCACGGCCGGCGAGGTGCTCTACCAGATTGATCCCTCAAGTTATCAGGCCGCATACGACGGAGCGAAAGCGGCACTGGCCAAAGCCCAAGCCCATCTCACGCCGGTCCAGCTCAAGACCGTGCGATATCAGGAACTCGTGAAAAGCGAAGCGGTGAGCCAACAGGACGTGGACGACGTCTCAGCGGCGCTGAAACTTGCCCAAGCCGAGATCGAAGCGGCCACGGCAGCATTAGAAACCGCGCGCATCCAGCTGACATACACCCAGGTGACGGCACCGATTTCGGGGCGCATCGGTCGATCATCGGTGACGAACGGGGCGCTGGTCACCGCCCTCCAAGCCGTGCCGCTGGCAACCATCCAACAACTCGACCCGGTCTTTGTGGACGTCACCCAATCGAGCAACGAAATGTTACGACTGCGCAAGGCTCTGGAATCCGGGCAACTCGGCCACGGCGAGAGTCGGTCAAAGGCGGTCTTGCTTCTCGATGACGGCACGACCTACCCCCAGCCCGGTATCCTCAAATTCACCGAGGCATTTGTGGAGCCGAGTACCGGCTCGGTCACGCTGCGCACGCTCTTTCCCAATCCCCAACAAACGCTCTTGCCCGGAATGTTCGTGCGCACCGTCCTAGAAGAAGCCGTCAAACATGACGCCATGCTCGTCCCTCAACGCGGCGTCACTCGCAATCCTGCCGGCATGGCCATGGTCATGCTCGTCGGACCCGATGACAAAGTCGTGCCTCGCGTCATCCATGTGGATCGATGCGTCGGTGAAAACTGGTTGGTCAGTGACGGATTGCAGGTGGGCGATCGCGTCATCTTGGAAGGACTTCAAAAAGCGCGCCCGGGCACGCCCGTCAAAGCGGTTCCCTTCCCCAACCCACCGGCACCTGCCTCCACGGCCACGCCTCCCGCCCCAGCCACCAAGTAAGAACCCCCGAGCATGCCGCGCTTTTTCATCAACCGCCCGATCTTTGCCTGGGTCATCGCCATCATGATCATGCTGGCGGGTCTGCTGGCCATCAAAACCCTGCCGGTTTCCCAGTATCCCCCGATTGCCCCGCCCCAGATCACCATCAACGCCGTGTATCCCGGCGCCTCCGCTCAAACCGTCCAAGATACCGTCACCCAAATTGTCGAACAAAAACTCAATGGCATCGACAACCTGATCTACATGTCGTCCACGAGCGACTCCGCCGGGGCCGTCGCCATCAACCTGACGTTCAAAGCTGGCACCGACCCGAACATCGCCCAGGTCCAAGTCCAGAACAAACTGCAGCTCGCCACGCCGCTTTTGCCCCTGGTTGTCCAGAGGCAAGGGCTTTCGGTAGTCAAATCAACCAAGAATTTCCTGCTTTTGGTCGGGCTCGTCTCCGATGACGGAGCCATGGATCGCAACGCCCTGACCGACTATCTGGTCTCGAATGTGCAGGATATCGTGAGTCGGCTCGAAGGGGTGGGCGAAATGCAGGTTTTTGGGTCCCAAAATGCCATGCGCATCTGGTTGAACCCGTCCAAACTCAACAGTTACCGCCTGACCACCAACGAGGTGATCGCCGCCCTCCAAGCGCAAAACGCCCAGGTTTCGGCTGGCCAGTTTGGTGGCATCCCCGCCATGCAAGGCCAGCAGTTGAACGCCACCATCACCGCGCGCACCCTGCTGCAAACCACCGCGCAGTTTGAGGAGGTCATCTTGCGCACGAATACCGACG
>JBDLWH010000295.1:0-7747 GCA_039804325.1 Verrucomicrobiota bacterium | reverse complement strand
TCTCCAAAGATGAAAGACCACCGGTTGCTCAGGATTTGGATGAAATACACTCTGCACATCGCCGATGGATTTATAACGGTAACGATATCTAGCTCCTTCCCAGCGTATTCCTGCCTGATATGCCGATGGCAATACATATCCATCCTTGGATAGTTGTCGAATCGTGAGGGAAAACCCATCCGCGCCATCAAACATAAACGTTCCATCCGCAGCCGATTGAGCGGATAAAATCTCATATTCTCTATACCCATTTTCTACCTTGATCATCCGTAAGGTAGTTGCGATGGCTTTGATAATTACACCTTCCACAGGGTTGCCGTGCTGGTCCACAATCTTGCCCCAAAGACGGATCCTAGTGTCAAAAGCTGAGGCACCTAGATTGTGACGATCTAGCATTTCCTCTTGCGTTTTACCTTTGCCGTTTATCGCTTTGTTGTCTAACTTGGGCTGCGTGGCGCTAATACCAGATGCAGAATCGTTCTTTAGAGAATGAATGCTTTGTAATGGCTGTCGTAAAAAATATAATATGGTCATAAATGCACAAGTCATTACAATGACTAAAACTACCAAATGAATACTCCTAATACGCTTCATTTTATTAATTCGTATATGTTTTCAATATGTTTTACTTCGCAATCATTAAGTAGTTTATCCCAATATTCCCATCGTTCACAGATCGAGTAGAGGAACTGAGCTGAGTGCCCTGGGTGGAGATCACCAAATTCGGAGAAGTTCAATTGACTTGAAAAAGGACCACCTACGCCTGACTGTCTGCCGGTTGGGTTGCTTCGTGCTTGAGCGCAGTAGCTAAAGACTTCATAGGTGTTATCAGGTGAGCTGAAATAGAGGCCGTGATCATCGGCGTCACCCTGTTCATCGGACCAGAAGCACCATTGATCCATCATCACAAAATGTCGATACTCATAGTCTCTGGTTGATAGAATCGAGGCAGGAAAAACCGAATGGGAGGGTTTTTGAGATTGCATGAAAACCCACAATCCGAGAGCCCAATCGTCGGGGTTAAGGTAGTTGTGCCATTTTGATGCCCCGCCAATGCTGGCCATGTAGGGTTGGCCCATTTGTGGGAACTGCTGATGTGAGTAGGCGGGCTCCTTGGTGTTTTTATAGTAATAGGCGTAAACATTCGGTGTGGTGACGGCCTTGGCTCCTGGAACCTGGAAGCTCTGTCCTGTGAAGGTTTTGGCTAAAATGCTGTCCCATTGAGACGTAACATCACCATTGAGCTTAAAAACGTCGGCGGCCAACGCGGCCTGACTTGAAACGTAATTTTTCACGACCGTGCTGGACGCTTTGTGCAGCGCCTCCGACGCCACTACGTTTCCCAAACTGTGAGCGATCAGATGAACTCGATCAGGATATTTACCATTCAATTGGTTGAGCAGGCCAAGAAGTGCCGGTGCCGATTCCCAGGCTCTTTGCTCACTACCGGCAAAATTCTGTAGGTTGGCAAGTTCTGCGCCTGAGCCATAAAAGGTGGGCCAGAAGAACGCACCAAACCTGCCTTTATAGCCGATTTGCCACATTCTTTTGAACGCGGTCTCGGCGAACGAGCGCTTTTCATCTTTTGGCATATTCCATCCATGCACAAACAATATGAAGTCTTTTTCATCATCGCTTACAGGTGGTTTGTCTGGCTCGGCGCTGTCAGAATCTTCCGCTGCATTCGCAGATGGCCACACAGCCCACTGGACGCCTGAGGCGGTGACCTCATTGGCATTCCATCGTTGGTACATCTTTTTGATGTTTTTGAGTTCGATCCATAAGCTGCCGCACGAAGCGACTTTCTGGTTGCCCTTGTAGAATGTGATCTGCAACTTTCCTTTGCCTTCGCTAGCACCCTCGAAAATCAGGTGCGGCACATAACTCTGTACGGATTTATCGATCTGTATGTTACTGGGAAATATGAAATGTGATGATTTGCTCACCGTTCCCAGCGATGTGTTATAAGGAGCATCTGCGATTTGAGCCTCTCCTTTTGTGTTATCCAACAAATACTGCATGCCGCCTTTTTCGTCTCTTGCGCGGTAAACCTTGATGGATGGATCATCTGTGGTATCCGTTAATTCCAATCCTACTGATATAGTTTCATCACTCTTGTAGATATTATTGAGTTCCGGGATGCTCAGGTGCAGACGCGTGAAGTCCTCAAGATCTCTAACTGACAATATTTGGTCGTCATCGCAGTCTTTGGTGCCGTCGTTCACGTCCTCTTGCCCAAGTCCGAGAGGAAAGGGAAGACCTACCAAGTCCATAGGGTGCTTAACATCGTGATCGTCGTTTACCCAGAAAATGAACGGCTTTTCCATCGTCGTTTTGTGCATTTCCTTGTATTCGATGAGGCCATCATGGTTGGCATCGACACTGAGTTCCGTACTGAATAGCTTGATCTGGGAGGATTGGCTATTGATCATGGGCGCATCGAACTCATGCCAATCGGAGCGTAACTTTTTCTCTGGGATTTCTATGGGATAGGATTCTATGGCGACGATTTCCTCGGGGCTGTCAACCATATACGGGTGTTTCGATGTGACCTTCAAACACCTATAGGATATGAGATCGTGGGGGATTTGTCTCGCGATTATCCGGAACCTACTCTGACGAATGAACCCGTGATACATAGTGGCGACCGGCGCAAATACTGGTGTTGACAGAAAACCTGCGAATGCTACGCCTGTGGCCCCGATCCATCCGCCTCCGTAATCGACTAACTTCGGATTAGTTGATGAGCCCCATGCGAGCGATCCGATCAGTGATGTGAGATAGGCTGGATTGTAGTTATCCGGGTTGTCGCATTCAGAGCCAATGTCAAATTCATTAGGTACGCTATGGGTATAATAGCCGTCTGCGGTATTGCGCACATTATCTTGAAAACTAATGGCATAGGTCAGTGCATTCCGCCGCGACTGTGATTCCACGAGCCATCCTGATGCGGAGTTTGACGTTTGGGGGGTTGTGGTCATATCTTCGGCTTCGGCAGCAGTGATATTTTCACCCGTGTAATCGGTCGATGAGTTGAGATTTCCTGTGATCAGGTCGGTGTAGTTGTCGCCCCAGTCTGCGGCAGGTTTGTCGAGGTTGAGAAGCATCTTCGCGAATGATTTTTCCCAATCATCCCCCATACCGTCAGCGTCGTTGTCCGTGACGGGTATGATTTGCAGGATGATTGGTTGGTCGTTGGCATCAGTGGTCGTGACGGTGATGCGGCCATCAGAAGCAATATGGCGCGGAATCATGGCGTTTCGATAGAGCGATGCAAAGGAAACCAGCGCGCTTGTTGTGCTGAGCGATATTTGTAGGTTCTCTAGCAAGATAGGGGTGCCGTCTGGACAAACTTGAAATGGTTTGGGTCCGGTGCCGAGCATTCGTCCGAGCTTGGGTGAGAGTGTCACGATGGTTTCGTCGCCTAGACCGGGATGTCTAACCGCAGTGAGAACGTTGCTAAAGGGTTTGATCAGGAATGCCTCAATGCCAGTGCTGCCATCCGCGTGAGTCACGGGGTATCGCCCCAGCGTGACGCCATCGTCTGCTATCGTCTGGATCAATGGCAGGGTGGTTGTCTGGAACCATTCGTTAGGGATAGGGATGTAGTTAGTATAGTAAGGGTTGGGAATCACAAAGACCTTCTCATAGTGCTCAGGGATTTGATCGGTGGCGGCGATCAGGCGGCCCATGATACCTGCCGCGCGACCATAGTTAGAAATTGCCTGCCATGTTACGTTAGACTCCAGGGTGCTCGAATAGTCACCGGGTTTCTTAAGAACCAGCAATCCTGCGTTGCTTTGGAACAGACGGATCGTTTGATCGCTAGATTCAATGCCATAGGGAATCAGGAAATCGCCTGGCCGAAGAGTACCGCTCGCCACGAGATTGGCGGTAATAGTTTCCAACGGGTTCCAGGTGTTGGGTGGTACCGAGGTGATCACTCGATCGCCGTTTGCATTCGGGATGCCGATGCGTTCGAGATGGCTGGAGCCACCGTCAGTCGATGATAATTGGACGACGACCGAGCCGTCATCGGCCGCCGAGTAAAAGGTGCAGTTGTTTTTAGCAGGCAATATCTCGATGCGATAGCTGCCGGTGGGACATGTGCCGACATGGAATTCTCGCAGGTTCGTGATGTTGTCGCTGTCGGTGTCGGTGGTGGCATCAGCCGCATTAAGCGGGTCCAGGCCCCAGCGCACTTCCCAGCCGTCCGGGATGCCGTCACCATCGCTGTCGGGCTTACGAAGCTGGGTGCCAAGGATAAGTTCACGCTCGTCTGATAGTCCGTCGGCATCTTGATCTGGGCTCGTTAGCCGCGACTCGAAGCGTAGTGAAAACACGGCTTTAAGCTGACCTATGGTGGTCATTGCCTGGTTGTCATCGTCGGCGGTAGCGGTGGTCCATGGATAGAAGTTAGCAGGGTCGCCGGGGTCCTTGGTGCCATTGAGTTGGAGTTGCCCTTGGGCGGCCGGGTTGGGGCTTTCGTGGTCGAGCCACTCTGGAGCTGTTTCATGTAATAGGTCATAAAATGGTGTCGCTAGAGCTTTGAGCTGGCCGATTAAGAGTGGCGCACGCTGGCTTGCGAGCCATTCCGCCGTCGGAGGGGTTTCGGGTATTGCGAAGTCGATGATCGCGGGCCGCGTGTCGCCGCCGGGGGTTAACTGCGGCTGGGTGAGGCGCCGCGTAATCTCGACGGCCAGTGCGCCGTCGATCTTCCCGAGCGTTTCCAAGGCGCGTTTGACCATCCATTTCGCCTGTCCGATGTTAGCCGCACCACGATTGTTAGACTGTGTGATCGGATTGATGACGGGGTCTTCGCCCTCCAGCCACCAAGTTGGCGAATCTCCATGCACCGACAGCAATGCGGTGAGAAGGACTAGAGGAGCAAGTCGGTAGATCGGATTCATCGGGAGGGAGGGGGGAAAAAGACGACATCTTTCGATGCGTTTCTGACTCACGGGAAACCAGCAGGGTTTTCAGCGATAGCAGATACCGCGAAAACGCGTCAAGTGATTCTTGCGGATTTGTCATCAGCCGTGCTAGACGGCGCATCTGAAAAGAGTCGGATGCTCGATAAATACGGGATTGGTCGGCCAGCTGGCACCCAAACCCGCTCCGGGCAATTTCTTAAACCCGAGTTAAGCATCATACAAAAGGTAAGCCTCAAATGGGGTGCGTCCCCACAGCCCTCATCCATCATGATCACACGATTAGGGGACACGATTAGGGGATCTTTTTGTCACGTTCAGCACGTTCTAGCAGAGCGCTCCACCCGTGAGGCGGGCTATTATCACGATTAGGGGACAGACCTGTTGTAACGAGTCAACCAGACAATCTTTTCCATACCAAAGGCCTCCATGCCGAGGCTGAGAAATACTCGCGACGCGCCCTGCGCCTCGACCGCGCCGCCTACGGGGGCGATCACCCGAAAGTCGCCATTCACCTCAACAATCTGGCAGGATTGCTCCAAACCACGAACCGTCTGGCCGAAGCGGAGGCGCTGGTGCGGGAGCCGTTGGCAAACACAGATGGCCCACGATTAGGGGACCTGTTGTCACTTTCAGCACGTTCTAGCAGAGCGCTCCTCCCGTGAGGCGGGCTATTATCATTTCGCGCTAGTCCAGCCGTCCGAGCTGTGAAACCCTGCGGCAGCTCATGACTGCTGCACCAACCCACCGCGAACCCCCTTGGAAAGCAGGCTTGCGTGGTGCCCGCGCCAATCTGCTGCCTGGCCTCGTGCTTCAAGTCACCGCCTTGACCCTCGTCATGGCCTACTACTATCACCCGCCGACCCAAGCGGCTTTTGAGCGTCTCGCGGGGTTTCGGGAGTTAGCCGGATTCGCCTTCGGCATAGTTTCTACCGGTATTTTTGGCGGTCTTCTGCCGTTTTTATACTTGCGCTACATCGCCCGTTCTCACTGTTCCTACCATTGGCGGCAGGGGTTATGCTTGACCGCCTTCTGGAGTTACAAAGGCCTAGAGGTCGAGCTTTGGTATCGATTTCTCGCACGCGTCGTGGGCACTGGTCACGACACCGCCACCATCGTGATCAAGTCGTTCCTTGACCAAGCGCTCTATTGCACGCTGCTAGCCATCCCGTTGACGGTCGTGTTCTACCAATGGCTTGCACCAGGAATCAGCCTGCGCGTGCTGGTTGCTGACTTCCGGGCACCTGGCTGGTATGGCCGCAGCGTGCTGCCCACGCTGCTAGCCAATACTGGCGTATGGACGCCCGCCGTGGCCATCATCTACGCCCTTCCCACACCGCTGCAACTGCCGCTCCAGAATCTTGTTCTCATGTTTTTCACGTTGCTCTTAGCTCATCTCAACGCCCGCCGGTGACGGGCATGATGGCAAGAGCTCAGGATTGGCACCCGATGCGTCGGCCCCATGATTGATCGACTGCTCCTGCCGCATCACATCACCGCCGAGAGAAAGAAATGGGTTCGGGGGAGCCATGAGATCATCCCCTGATCGCCGCGGCTCATGGGTGGGCGCGGGGTTAGGCGATGGATTGATGGGCCGCGAGCTTCGCTTGGATTTCGGCGCGCAGCGAGTCGAACACGCGTTGAATGTTGACGCCATCTTTGAGTAAAGCCACAGGCAGGCCGCGGGCACTGGCGCGGACAAACAAATCATCCCGGGGGATCTGGGTTTGGAAAACCATGTCGTGCGATAGGAGTTGGCGTAAGGCATCTGCGGCCTGGGTGCTCTCGACGAGGTTGTGTTGGACCATGGTCAGGCAGACGCCTAGCACGGTGAGGCGGGGGTTCATGATGCGCAGTCGGTTCAATCCTTCGAGGAGTTTGGGCACCGAGCGGATGCCTAGGGGTTCGGCTTGTTGGGGAATCATGATGGCGTCGCACGATGCGATCACGTCGCCCGTGATGCCAAAGAGCCCCGCCGCGGTGTCGATGAGGCAAACGTCGTAGCCGTGGGCGGCGGCACCGCGCAGAAAGGCACGCACCCGAGCCATGTGGGCACCCATGCCGCTGCCGCCCGCTTCGTAATCGCTGGCGTGTCCGCTGGGCACCAGCGCCAAAGTGGGCAGGCGGGTGGGGACGATCAGTCGCTCAATCGGGTGGGTGGGATGGGATAGAAAATCGTAAAACCCCGGGAGGAGATCGGATTGGCGGGTGAGGGAGAGGCCGACGGACCCCTGTGGGTCGGCATCGACGAGGAGGGTTCGCACGCCAGCACGCGCAAAGGCGTGGGCGAGATTGATTGAGACGGTGGTTTTACCCACTCCTCCTTTTTGGCTTGAAACGGCGAGACTGATCACACGGCGTAGGAATTGTCGCCCGAGAATAGCTTCGGCTTGCCACAGCGGAAGTTTTTTATTCATCATCACGCGCTCGCAGGGGAATATGCCATGGCGAGTCTGATATCCCAACCCTATGAAAGATCGATTTTTTTTAGTGGTCGCCCTGAGCGCGCTGGCCGTGATGTCGGGTGGTTGTCGCAAAACGAAATCTGGGCATGCGGTGGAATCAGGGCCCGCGCCAGTCATTGCGCCCGAATTAAAAAGCAACGGTCTTGGGTCGCTGCCCGGGCCGGTGTATGGCAGTCAGGTTGACTCGCCGATTCACTGGCAGGGGTGGACGAAGGCGTCGCTGGAGCGAGCGAAGGCCGCGAGGCGTTTGGTTTTTGTGGTGATAGCCATGCCGCAACAGCCAGTTTTTCAACAGACGCTCGCGGCATTATCACGGGAGCCGGCAGTGGTGGCTCACATCAATGAGAATTA
>JBDLWH010000294.1:0-3702 GCA_039804325.1 Verrucomicrobiota bacterium | reverse complement strand
ATAGGTTGAGCGTCGCGCGGATCATTCGCCCCTATCCTCAGTGGTTAGAAGAATCTTAACCACAGATTGCTCTGATTGCACAGATGAGAAAAAGGAGTAGAAAGCTCAGATAGTGAGCTATTTTAGGATACTGGCACAGAGAGAGACTGGCCCAGGCGTTCCAACTGATAGGTACCACTGAGGATCTGCTGCCACCATGTGGGGTGGTCGAGATACCAAGCAACGGTTTTGCGGAAGCCGGATTGGTGGTCTTGTTTGGGTTGCCACCCGAGTTGGTCGCGTATCTTCGACGGGTCGATGGCGTAGCGGAGGTCGTGGCCGGGGCGGTCGGTGACGAAGGTGATGAGGGATTCGGAGGGCTGAAAACCAGGAGAAGAGGCGGCGGGTTTGAGTCCGCGCTCGATCAGGAGTTCATCGAGGATGCGGCAAAGCAGGCGGACAAGGTCGATGTTTTTAAGTTCGTTATTACCGCCGATGTTATAGGTTTCGCCTGGTATTCCCTGAGAGATGGTGGTGAGGAGGGCCTCGGCGTGGTCCTCGACGTAGAGCCAGTCGCGGATATTTTCGCCCATGCCATAGACTGGGATGGGGGCGCCGCGCAGGGCTTTGAGAATCACCACCGGAATGAGTTTTTCCGGAAACTGGTAGGGCCCGTAGTTGTTAGAGCAATTCGTCACCATGACCGGCAAGCCGTAGGTATCGCGCCATGCGCGGGCGAGGTGGTCGGAGGACGCCTTACTGGCCGAGTAGGGCGAGTGGGGGTCGTAGGGAGTGGATTCGGTGAAGAAGCCCGTGGCACCCAGCGAGCCAAAAACCTCGTCGGTGGAGACGTGCAGGAAACGGAATTCGGTAAGCGGAATCCGGGAGGCGGCAACATACTCTCTAGCGGCTTCTAGCAGTGTGTAGGTGCCCAGGATGTTGGTATGGATGAAGGCACCGGGGCCGTCGATGGAGCGATCCACGTGGGACTCCGCGGCGAGGTGCATGACCCATTGGGGATGGAAGTCCGCGAAGGCGGTGCGCATAGCGGCGGCATCGCAGATATCAGCTTGGAGAAATTGGTAGGCCGGGAGGTGGGCGAGATCGGCGAGTGAGTGGGGGTTGCCGGCGTAGGTGAGTTTATCGATGTTGAGCACCTGGTGGCCGTGAGCGACGAGCAGGCGGACGAGATTGGAGCCGATGAATCCGGCTCCGCCGGTGACGAGGATCTTCATAGGGAAGAGGAGCGGAAGAACGCGAGGGTTTCGAGGATGCCTTGGTCGAGCGAGCTGACGTGTCGGAAGCCCGTGGCGAGGAGTTTGTCGATGGATGCGCTCGAGTGTTTGACATCGCCGGGGCGGTCGGCGAGATGCACGATGGGCGATGAGGAATCAGCCATGCGGATGATGCGCGAGGCGAGCTCGTTAACCGTCATGCTTAACCCATAACCGACATTGAAGGTGCCGTGGAGCTCCGGGGTCAGGGCAACATGGGCGAGGGCAGCGGCGATATCCTTGACGTGAACAAAGTCGCGGGTTTGCTCGCCATCGCCGAAGATCGTGAGCGGCTGGCCAGCGAAGGCCATTTGCATGAAGAGGGGGACGGCGGCGGCATAGGCGCTTTTGGGATCTTGTCGCGGGCCAAACACATTGAAGAAGCGCAACGATGCCGTGTTCAGACGACCGGTGCGCTCAAACATCTGGGCGTAGTATTCTCCGTCAAGCTTGGTAATGGCATAAGGGCTGAGAGGCTCCGGGAGCATCTCCTCGCATTTGGGCACCGTCGGATTATCCCCATACACCGCCGCAGAACTCGCATGGACGAGTTTTTTCACCCCACAAGCGGCGGCGGACTCGAGCACGTTGAGCAGGCCGAGCACATTGATTTCCGCGCATGGCTGCGGGTGCTCCATCGATTCAGGCACCGAGATCATCGCGGCGAGATGGAAAACCACATCCACTCCCTGCATGGCGTGATCCACTGCGGTGCGGTCCGTGATGCTGCCCTCGATGAACGTGTGAGCCAGACCCGCTAGATTGTGCCGATAGCCCGAGCGCAGGTTGTCGAGCACGACGATGTCGGCGAGCCCCTGGAAATGCTGGGTCAGATGACTGCCGATGAATCCGGCTCCTCCAGTGATGAGAATGCGCATGAGCAGAATGGAGAAATGAACCCGTGGGGCGTTGGCGGAGCGGCCGATTCGCCCGGGCACTTGGAAAAATCATCCTACCAGAGAGACCGGACTTTGTGGGTGCGCATGCTGCCGCCACTGGTTGCTGCCTTTGGGAATAAGGCGCAATTGCGAGGTCGGCCGGATAAAGGGAAACGCAACCCGGGGGAGTCGCTCACCCGCAAAATGACCCAAGCATCGATTTGTTCAAGAAAAAATGAACAAAAGGACGAGCTTCGTGGTGAGGAGCAGGACAGGATGGGGTTGCCAAGGCATGGGGAGGCGAGCACGTTGGGTCTGTGAGGATGACATGGAGAAGCATAACGAGCGACCGACGTGCTCACCGTTTGGCGGGTGGCCTGGTGGTGGTTGCGGCTGGAGTCGGGCTAGTGGCGTGGAAATTGGGGGTTGACGCCACGATGCTCCAAGTGGTGTGGCAACGGGTAGAAGGCTTCTTGAAGGATAGGCCGTGCTGGTTGTTTGCGGGATTGGTCGTCCTACCAGGGCTGCCGGTGCCCACGAGCGCATTGTTATTCCTAGCAGGCACGGTGTGGGGCGACCGCCCGGTGGTCGCGTGCGCCCTGTGCCTAGTGGCCATGGCCCTGAACATGACGTGGACGTATTGGGTGGCCGCACGTCCGGGCCGCAGAGTGGTCGAAAAATGGTTGGCAGCGACCGCGCTGCGAGTGCCAGATCTGCCGCAGGGCAATCCGTTGCGCATGATCTTGGTCTTGCGGCTCACGCCGGGGCTGCCGTTGTTTGTGCAGAATTATGTGTTGGGGTTTTTCCGGGTGCCGTTTCGCCTTTACCTGCCGGTATCGATGGGATGCACAGGCGTGATCGCCAGTGGCATCGTGCTGAGCGGCGCGGGGGTGGCCAAGGGAAGCGTCACCCCGGCCGTGACCGGCGTGGCCTTGGTGGCGCTAGGTTGGTTGGCGGTGCAGATGATTCGCAAGCGGCTCGAGAGAAAGCGGCTCGGATCTCCAAGGTGGTTGTGACGGCATCGACTAGCCGCCAGCCCACTAGACGATCATGCCGGCGGCGACGGTTTCGTGGGTATGGGGGTCGATGAGGATCAACGAGCCGGTGGTGCGGTTGCGGCGATAGGAATCGTAGATGAGTGGGACGGCGGTGCGCAGCGTGATGCGGCCGATGTCGTTCATGTGGAAATCATCGACGCCCTCAATTTTGTGAAGCGTGTTGATGTCCACATGATACTTCACTTCCTTGATGATGGCCTGGGTTTCGCGCATCGTGTGACGCACGATCCATTTCGTCGAGCGAAGCATAGGGCGCGGGGAAAACCAGCAGATCATGGCCTCGATATTTTGGTTAACCATCGGAGGATTGTTGGCCTTGACCAAGGTATCGCCACGAGAGATGTCGATTTCATCGGTGAGGGTGAGGCAAACCGACTGAGGGGCAAAGGCTTCGGAAAGCTCGCCGTCGGGACTGTGGATCGCCTTGACTCGGGTGCTGAACCCGGATGGCAGGACGGTAACCTCATCGCCCGGCTTGAAAACGCCCCCGGCAACACGTCCGGCGTAGCCACG
>JBDLWH010000293.1:0-2813 GCA_039804325.1 Verrucomicrobiota bacterium | reverse complement strand
GTATCACCCGGAGCGGTCCTGGCTGATCGACCAAGGGTACACGATTCCAAAAGACCCTGAGTCGTTCATGTCGCTCAGCGTTGCGACCCACGTGGACGACAGTTACCGTCACCCGTTCGTGGTGTTTCACGAGTTGGCTCACGGCTATGACTATCACTTCATCGGCATGGGCAAGGACTATGGCAACCCGGAATGCCAGACCAACTACCAACGGATGATGAAGGACGGCAAGTACGAGCAGGTCAAGATCTGGAACGGCTCGACCGGGTCGCACTATGCCCGGACCAACCGCATGGAATACTTTGCCGAAAGCTCGGAGGCCTACTTTGCCGTCAACGACATCTACCCCTTTGTGCGGGCGGAGTTGCGGGAGCACGATCCGGCAATGGCCGGCTTGGTGGAACGCTATTGGGGCGTGAACCCCGAACAAGTACTACGGCTGGAGCGGGATCTCGTAGCCTACCAGCAACAAACCCGGAAGGCGGCGGCTGGCAGCCCGATCCCAGACAGCGGCGCTGGCGCTGTGGCAAAACCTATTCCCACCGGACAATACGACAAGCGCGACATCGACGGATGGACCGTCTATGTCAGCCCGCGCCTGACCGCCCAGCCCGGACTTTGCGCGTCCATGGTGACGCTGCTGAACTACAAACTTCACATGATCGATCACTTCATCGCCGAGCAGGGTCGGCAACAGTTGCACGAGGTGCCGATCTGGCTGGAGGCAGGCCAAGCGGGGCCGTATGTCCGATATTGCGGCAGCAAAGAGCAGTTGGCTGGCGAGACGGCGAATCCCGACAAATTCGGCGCGGTTGAGGTTCGCGATCCACAACGCATGATGGATTGGGGATTGCTCCAGCAGTCCGACCTGCTTCACGAATTGGCGCTGGCCTACTACGACCGCCATGCGGCGACCATGCCTGCCGGGCTGGGCGGCGCTATCCAGAGTGCCTATAAACAAGCCACCACTGCCGGTAAGTATAGCTCGGTATTGCGATTCGACGGCCAGCGCGTGCCGCATCCCGCCATGGCCAGCGAAAAGGAATATTTTGCCGAGTTAATGGAAAGCTACTTCCTAGCCAACGATCACTATCCGTTCATTCGCTGCGAATTGAAGGATCATGACCCGCTTGGCTACAAGCTGATTGCCGGTCTGTGGAAAGGAAACCCGCAGCGATGAATGAGGATCGAAAACCAGTGATCGGCTCCGCTACTGCTAACCAAGGTGCAGAGCTACAAAAATCCATTTCTGCTTTGTCAGTGATTTTGCTCGGCTTGGCGCTTGGAGTGCCGCAGGCCGCTTTCTGTGCCGCCAGTGCCAAGCCGACGCAAGGGGATATCTGGTCTGCCGACATCGAGGTGAACATCACCATCAAGGCAAGCGGGCTTGCCTCAAGTGACCATGAGTTCAACGGCTTCACGGCACACCTAAAGCATAGGGGCAGGCTGGAAAGAACAGCCCTTGCTCTTGATGAACGGGAGGAAGCCGAAATGACGAGCCTATGCTGTTTTTTGAAAGCCACTGCCCCGGAGTCGAAGGTTTCCATGGCGGCATTGGGCTTTGATGGATTCTTGATGAGGGCAAACTACCGCTGCCAGAAATCGTCAGATCCATTTATCAGGACCACTCACCACAGCAATTATGACTAGCAAAATAACCACACCAGATACTGCCATTTCACGGCGTCATTTTTTGATCTCCGCCTCCTTGGCTACAACCGCGCTTGGCTTTGAGCCATTGTCAGGCATCGGCGCTCCTAAGTCCGATGTCCCCGGCCGGGTGCCCCTGCCGGCAAAACTCTGTCTTTGGGCTGACCGGCCGGCGAAATCGTGGATGACCGAAGCCTTCCCAATCGGCAATGGCCCCATGGGGGCGATGCTCTTTGGCGGCACGGAGGTAGAGCGGATCCAGTTCAATGAGATCAGTCTCTGGAGCGGTGATCGCATGGCCGTCGAAGGCCGCGTGCTAGGCGAAGCGGATGCTCAGGAGGCGAAAAACCTGGGGGCCTATCAGGCATTCGGGGACATCTTCATCCATCTCGGCCATGACTTCTCCAAGGTGACCGATTACCGTCAGGAGTTGGATATTGATCGTGCGGTTCATCAGGTGAGTTATGAATACAACGGCGTGCGCTACCAACGAACCGCCTTCGCCAGCCATCCGGACGGAGTCATTGTGATTTATTTAACGGCGAACAAGCCCGCTGCCTACACCGGTCGCATCCAGCTTGCGGACATGCACCAGGCCCGGATTGCCGCCGATGGCAACCGACTCAGCGCGGTGGGCAAGCTGACAAATGGCTTTGAATATGAAGGCCAGTTGCTCGTGCTCAATCAGAACGGCACCCTCGCGGTGAACCATGACGCAGCCGCCGCCAATCCATGGAACATCGCCGTGCCCAGCACCAGCCTGGCTTTCGAGAAATGCGATAGCGTGACCTTGATTCTCGGGGCGGGCACGAATTTTCTCCAAGATCACACCAAGCAGTGGCTGGGCGTGCATCCCCACGCCGCCGTGACCAAGCGAGTGGATGCCGCCGCCGGACAGAGTGTTGAGAAACTGCTGGCGCGGCACCAGAAGGATTTTCAATCCCTCTTCCACCGGTTTTCCATCGATGTGGGAACCACCGCGCCAGACCTGCTGGCCAAGACCACGCTGGCGCGACTGGAAGCATATGAGAAAAACACGACAGCCGATCCAGATCTCGAAGCCCTATTCTGCCAGTTTGGCCGCTATTTGCTGATCAGTTGCTCGCGCCCGGGATCGTTGCCCGCCAATCTTCAAGGAGTTTGGAACGACAGCAACCAACCGG
>JBDLWH010000292.1:0-2950 GCA_039804325.1 Verrucomicrobiota bacterium | reverse complement strand
TGGATTTTTCACCCGCACGACGTGCCGCTGCCCAAGACGGGCGGGTGGAGGTTTTATGTGAGCCACTATTTTCCGTATTGTCGGGCGGTTATTCCGCTGTGCCGTGATCTGATCGAGCAACACGGGTTTCGACGGGTTTTCCAGCCGACCATGGGAACCTTTCGCATGATTCCCCAGTTTGAGAAATTGGGCATTGAGTATTATCTCGGGCCGCTCGGGGGAGGTGAGTTCATCCCCCGTCATTTGCTAGTGGATGCCGGGATGCCCGCCGGGCAGATGCTGATGGAACGGGCGCGGCCATGGCTCAATCGGGCGTGCGTTAGAAACCCGTTTATCCAAAGAACTCTGAGTCGGGCGACGGCAGTGCTAGCCACCACAGAGGAAACGCGGGCATTGCTGATGGGAGCCGGGGTCAAGCGATGCCAATTGGCCTTCCCCGATGTGGTGGACCCCGCGGGATTTCCTAACGACGCCCTAGAAACCAGGAGCCGCCAATGCGCCGAGATGGCGGTGACATTCCGATTGATTTTTAGCGCCAGAGGACGGTGGTGGAAAGGTGGGCAACTGGCGATTCGCTTTGTGGGCTACTGCCGGGCCCGGGGCACGGACGTCCGGTTGACGGTGGTGGCCGACGGGCCGGTGGCCGAAGCGTGGAAACGCCATGCCTGCCAACTCCAGCTTGCCGATGCCGTGGATTTCTCCCCCTTGATGCCCCGAAACGAGCTTTTTGAGCAGTTTCTCCAATCGCATGCCTTCATTTATCCGACGATGCATGATTCATCGAGCAGCGCGTTGCCGGAAGCTTATGGCTGCGCCTTGCCCTCGTTGACACTTGGACTAGGCGGAATCAAGGCGGCGGCGAGCGATGACGCGGGGGTCAACACCGAGCCATGCTCCATCGAGCAATGGATGGAGCAGTGCCATGATCAACTCACCCGGTGGCAGCAAAACCCGCAGGAATGGCTCGCCGCGAGTGGCGCAGCGTTGACCCACAGTCAAACCTTTCGCATGGCCCGCATCGAGGCATCGCTGCGTGGATTGATGGATCTGGGGCCGGATTCTTAGGCGATGGGGGCGTGATCGACGGGTCGGAGGTGAGCTGAGATGGGGATGGCGGAAAGGGATGGGGGAATTTGCGAGCAAAGTATTGCCGAGAGTCGCGTGGGTGACAACAATGGGCGCGCTACCGCATCCTCGCTCTCATTTCCTATGAAAATTATCAGTGGAACCGCCCACCGCGCACTCTCCGAGCGCATCGCAGAAAACCTCGGCCAATCACTCGCCGATGTTCAAGTCACGGCTTTTCCCGACGGGGAAACCTTCGTTAAAATCAACGAGAACGTCCGAGGTCAGGATGTTTTCATCATTCAGCCGAGTTGCCCGCCGACCAATCACAACCTCATGGAGTTGTTGATCATGGTGGACGCCGCGCGTCGCGCCAGCGCGGAACGCATCACCGCGGTCATGCCATTCTTCGGGTATGCCCGCCAAGACCGAAAAGACCAGCCCCGCGTGCCGATCACGGCCAAGCTTGTCGCCAATCTGCTTACTTCGGCGGGTGTTAACCGGGTTCTCACGATGGATCTGCACGCGCCGCAGATTCAAGGGTTTTTCGACATCCCCGTCGATCACCTGTACGCCAAATCCGTGCTCATCGGCTATCTCCGCCAGCGCCATCCAGACACCTCGAACCTCACGGTAGTTTCCCCCGACGTCGGTGGCGTCAAAATGGCGCGTTCCTACGCGGATGCCCTAGGTGCCGAGTTGGCCATCGTCGCCAAACATCGGGTCAACGCCACCCGAGTCGAGGCCATGAACGTCATCGGCGAGGTGAGCGGACGCGACGTGCTGCTTGTCGATGACATGACCGAGACGGCAGGCACCCTGATGGCCGCCGCTGAAATCCTGCACAAACATGGGGCCAAACGCATTTACGCCGGTGTTTCCCACGCGATTTTGGGGGATCTCGCCCACCAGCGGCTGCGGGATTCCGCGATAGAAGAGGTGATCACCACGGACTCCGTTCCGCAGGCGGCCGGCCCGAAAGTCCAGGTTGTGGGCATCGCGCCCTTGCTGGGTGAGGCGATACGGCGCATCCACGAAGGTCAATCGATTACCTCGCTCTTCACCGTGTGACGCCCCGCTCCGGCGGATAATATGCGTTGCGAAGAACAAATTTTTGACAAGAGGCGATCTGGTCGTTACACAGCCCGCCCGACGCAGGATTTCTGAAAATCTTTCGGAGTCACATTTCAACTACCACGTCCACTCTGTTATGGCCAAGAAAACATCCCTCAAAGCAGCATCACGCACCAGCACCGGTTCCGGCCGTCTCAATCAAATGCGTCGTGATGGCTGGCTTCCATCCGTGATTTACGGACGCGGCAGCGAAAACAGAAACCTCAAGGTGGACGCTAAGTCGTTCAACGATTTGCTCGCCAAGAGCAGCTCGGATAACATCATTATCAACTTGGAACTCGATGGTGAAGGCACCAGCATGGCCTTCCTCCAAGCGATCCAGCATCATCCGCTTTCCGGCATCCCCGTGCATGCCGACTTCCTCGCCATCGACGAGAAAACCCCGATTACGGCGCACATTCCAGCCCATCTCGTTGGGGAATCACCCGGGGTGAAAGCCGGCGGCGTTGTGGAGCAATACGTCCACGCCATCGAAATCACCTGCCTTCCCGACGATCTTCCCGACACCCTCGAGATCGATATCACGGGCCTGGAACTCGGAGAATCCCTCCACCTTGGCGACATCAAGTATCCCCAAGGCGTCCGCCCGACTCACTCGGCCAAGGTGGTCGTCGTTCACATCGGCCGCGCTGGCGCAGGCGTCGAAGCTGAGGCAGAAGCGACTCCCGCCGCCAAGTCTGGCAAAGCGGCCCCGGCAGCTAAGGCCGCCAAAGCGGCACCCGCAGCCAAGGGCGGCAAAGCCTGATCGCTT
>JBDLWH010000291.1:0-3079 GCA_039804325.1 Verrucomicrobiota bacterium | reverse complement strand
GCAACCGTCTGGCGAATTTGCCAGATGAGTTCAGGGATTTGGTCAATCTGGAAACCTTGTTCCTGCATGACAATCCGGCCTTGCAACTCGCTCCTTCGGTGCTCGGTGCCGACCCGCGCATCAACGACGCGCGACGCCTGCCCGCCCAACGATGGACGTCGGCCAAAGCGGTTCTGGACTTCTATTTGGCCAGAAAGGCGGGGAAAACCCGACCCTTGAACGAAGCGAAAATCATTTTGCTGGGGCGAAGTGGCGTTGGTAAGACCACCCTCGCGCAAGCATTGCGAGACCTCCCGTTTCGCGATCACGAGGAAAGCACGCCCGGCATCGCCCTGAGTGATGCCACGCTCGATGGTCATGGCGGGTTGCCCGTCACGGCGCATGTCTGGGACTGTTCCGGCCAAGCAATCACCCACGCTCTGCATCCGATGTTTTTTAGCGCACGCGCCCTGTTTGTGTTAGTGCTCGCGGGTCACGACGCCCGTGACGCAAATGACGCCCACTACTGGCTGCGCCTTATCGAAACCCACGGCACGGATGACTCCGGCCATGGGCCGTCGGTAGTCGTGGCCCTCAACCAGTGGAACGTCCCCGGTGGCCGCTCCGAGGTGGACCGTGCCGAGCTGCGCGCGCGCTTTCCCTTCATCCGCGGATTTGTGGAAATGGACTGCAAGGGGAAAAAGGGCGTCCCCGTCCTCAAAGCCACCCTGTCGCGCGAACTCGAGCGCATGCCGTGGGTGCGAGAACCCATTCCTGAGTCGTGGGACGCCGTGCGACGCGCTCTTTCCGAAACCCTGAAGTGGAGCCAACTATCCGATGCCGCCTACCGTGAACTTTGCATCGAGTGCGGGGTGATCGACGAAGGTCAACAGGACTACCTCGCGGAAATTCTCCACCATCTGGGATGCGCTCTCAATGATCGCAACGATCCCCGCCTGCCCGAACCCACCACCCGGCATCCTGAATCCCTCACCCGGCATGTCTATGCCCTCATCCATCGCGCGTCGCGCCAATCAGGCGTGCTCACCCAGACCGATGTCGAGTCCCTCCTCTATACCGAAAAAGATGCCGCTCACCGCGCCTCCCTCATGAACCACCTGGAACGTCTCGAAATCGTGCGCCCGGTGCAGAGCGCTGCCGGTGACCGTTGGCTTGTGCCTGCCGCCATGCCGCCCGCGCCCGCCCTTGATGTCTTCGCCGATGCCGCCGATGCCAGCCCACTGCGTTTTACCTATCAAAACATGCCGCCCACACTGGTGGAGCGCCTCATCGCGCGGCGATACGACTTCATCGAGAAACTCGGGGCGCAACCTCAATGCTGGCGCCTCGCCGTGATTTTGGCCCGCAAAGGAGCCCGGGCCTTGATCCAATCAGAGCCATCACTCGGCAAAACCACCCTGACCGTAACCGGACCGCCCAAGCCCCGCCAGCAACTCTTCGACCTCTGTCAAATCGAAATCAACGACCTCAACGCCGAAAATCCCATCGCGATCGTGAATTAGACCGCCACCCTCGCGTCGGCGGTCCGTAAAAGCCCAGCTTTACCAGTAAGCCCCTCATCGGCAATGGTGCCAAACGGGATTCTTCGATGCCTCACGATGCGGAAGGCAGAGAGAAGGGGACAGAGGGCGACCGTCGGATTGCTCAACCCGTGACTGCCGGTGCTCACCGACAGCCTCATCAAAGACCCGGCCACCCCAGTGATTTTAAGGAAAGTCGCGGAGCGGGTCGTGCGGTGAGGGGTTTTTATTTGCTAATTTGTCTGTCACTCTATCGATAACTGAGAATAGAGGTAAGGGCGGGATTGATGAAGTAGTTGGTGCGCCCGACTTTCTGCTTCATGAGAAATCCGCTTTTACTAAGAGCCTCCAGATAGCGCGTGGCGGTGAGGCGCGAGACGTTGAGATCGCGCTCAATGAACTCGATTTTGGTGTAAGGATGAGTGAATAGGTTATTGATTAAATCTTGGCTGTAAAATCGGTGTTGGGCACGGATACGGTGCTTGTAGTCAAGTAGGGCTACCTTGATCTGCTGAATGGTGGTGATGGCGTCGGCCGAAGTCAGCTCGATGGCAGTGAGCATGTAGAGGATCCATTCCTCCCAAGTGTCCTCCGTCCGGACGGTCTGGAGCAGGCGATAGTAGTCGCCCTTGGTGTGGACGATGTGCCGACTGAGGTAGAGCACGGGGACATCAAGCAACTGCTGCTGGACGAGATAGAGCACATTGATAATTCGACCTGTGCGGCCGTTTCCATCATAAAACGGGTGGATACTCTCGAACTGGTGATGGATGAGGGCCATCTTGATGAGAGGGTCTGCATCGAACTCGGCAGACTCGTTGATAAAGATTTCTAGGTCCGCCATGTGAGCCGCGATGACATCCGGGTCTTGCGGCGGGGTGTAAACCACATTTCCAGCTCCATCCTTGAGCACCGTGCCGGGGACTTTGCGGAAACCCGCATCGTTTTGCTCGAGCTCTGCTTGGATTTCGAGGATCTGGTTCACCGTCAACAGGCCGGTCCGCTTGACAGCTTGAAAGCCGATGGACAGCGCCTGCCGGTAACGCAAAACCTCTTTCGCGGCAGGGCTGAGTGAACTACTCGGGCTCAGATCATCTTGAAATAACTCGTCGTGGGTGGTGATAATGTTCTCGATCTCGGAGCTGTCCTTGGCTTCTTGTATCGACAGGGTATTGATGAGGATATTCTGCTGGGGAATGGCACTCGCCGCTCCCTTGAGTTCCGCAAGCTGACGACTGGCGCTCGCCAACTTTTTTAAGATCGACGGCGTTTCGAAACGGCTAGGCGCGAGACTGGACAATGAATTCATGGCGGGATGACATGTATAGAAAAACAGCTTTTTCTATACATGGACAGCGGGAAATGTATCAAAATGATCCATGAGCGTCTCAGGCCCCGCAGTGGCGAAACCGGAGGCTCGGATTTTTTGATCAAGGACTTCCAATCAGAACCGAATGTTGAGTCCCGCTTGGAGGTAAGGGCTCGGGCCAATGTCGCTGTTCAGAATCACGACAGCGGGACACACGACAGCGGGACACAGCGGGACAGACCTCCTGTCA
>JBDLWH010000290.1:0-5713 GCA_039804325.1 Verrucomicrobiota bacterium | reverse complement strand
ATTGTAGGGTGTGATATGGGTGGCGACATGAGACGGGGTGAGGGCTTACCAGTGGATTAACTGAAGGTGCCGGTGATATAGGCTTCAGTTTTCGGGTCCCGGGGTTTCTCGAAAACCTGTTGGGTGGCACCGAATTCGATGAGTTTGCCAAGATACATGAACGCGGTGCGGTCCGAACAGCGTGTGGCCTGTGCTAGGTTATGGGTGACCATTACGATGGTGAACTTATGCTTCAAATCGTAAAGCAATTCCTCAATCTTCAGGGTGGCCAAGGGGTCGAGGGCCGCGCATGGCTCGTCCATAAGCAGGATGTCCGGTTCGGTGGCGATGGCCCGCGCGATGCATAGCCGTTGTTGTTGGCCGCCTGATAGACCTAAGGCGCTGGCGTGCAATCGGTCTTTAACCTCGTCCCACAGCGCCGCATTGCGTAGGGCGCGCTCGGCGGCCTCATTGAGATTGGCGCGGTTTTTGATTCCAGCGATTTTCAGTCCGTACACAACGTTGTCATAGATAGATTGTGCGAATGGGTTGTATTTTTGGAAGACCATGCCCACTCGACGGCGGAGTTCTTGGAGGTTGATGTCATTTCGATAGATATCGATGCCATGGATATGGATAGATCCAGCGGTGACGTGGGCACCGTGAATACGATCGTTGATGCGGTTGATGCAGCGTAGCAGAGTGGATTTGCCACAACCCGACGGGCCGATGAAGGCGGTGATTTGATGGGCGGGGATATCGAGCGTGATGTTGTGGAGCGCCGACTTGTCTCCATAGGCGAACGACACGTTTTGGATTTGGATCGCCGTGGTGCTGGGTGTGGGATGGTTTGAGATAGTGGTCACCATTTGAGTTTTTTACGCATTTTGGCTCGAAGCACCATCGAGGCGATAGAGAGCAGGGCGACGAGCATCAGGAAGACGAGCACCGAGCCGTATTGGGCACGACGGGTGTATTCCGAGCTAGGGATTCGAGCTGCTAGGGTATAGATATGATAAGGTAGGGCCTGGACTTGGGATGACAGGACGCCGAAGGGATGGCTCACGCCTTGCCACGGTAAGTCGTCTTTGGCGGCGACAGCGGCGGTGAACATGATAGGAGCCGTTTCGCCCGCGACGCGGGTGATGGCCAGCAGTGATGATGTTAGGATGCCGGGCAGCGAATAGGGCAGTACGCATTTCCTGATAGTTTGCCAGCGGGTGCCCCCCATGGCGAGCGATGCGTCGCGAAACCCTTGTGGCACGGCACGCAGGGATTCCTCGGATGCGGTGATGATGACGGGTAAAATCATGCAGGCCAGGGTCGCACACCCGGCGATGAGTGAGGAATTCCAACCTTGGAAACTGATCACATAGTCGCTCATGAACAATGGGATGACCCAAAGCGAGCGGTCTGATGGCGAGGCGGTGAGGATGGGTACGGCGAGCACAAACACCGAAAACCCGAAGAGGCCGAAGACAATGGAGGGGATGCCTGCTAGATTGAGGATGGCCAGGCGCACCACGTGGATGAACGGGCTTTGTTTGGCATATTCCGCTAGATAGACTGCGGCACTTACGCCGAAGAAAAGTGCTAGAATAATGGATCCGATAGTGAGAAGCGCGGTGCCCACGATTGGGCCAGCGATGCCGCCGCCGGAATAGGAGAAGGTTTGTTCGTTATAGATTTTAGCGTCCGGATGGGTGGTGATATAATCGTTGTATTTGGAGGCCGCGAGTTGGTGGCGGGTTCCCATCGCGTCGTCAAAGACATGGAGAGTTTCATTTTTTGCGGTGAGAAACTCGGTGTCCAGAAATGGGAACTTCGTGGAGAAGATGGCGGGCGCTCCGTCGATGATGATCTTGGCAAAGAACAACACCGCGATGAGGACGATAAAGTAAGTGATACTGGCCAGCATCGAGCGCACCAGCATCTCCTTAAAGTGTCCTTTTGGAGGCCCCTTGCGGATTAGGGTTTGCGGATTGAACAGGGCGGGTTCGATCATTTTCTTGCGCGGTTAACGAAATAGTGGGCGCTCGCATTGATGCCTAAGACAACCGCAAAGAGCAAGATGCCCACCACAAAAAGCGCGCGGTAGTGGACACTGCCCAGCGGCACCTCGCCGAGCTCTTGGGCAATGATGCCCGTGAGCGTGTGGGTCGGTTGGAAGATAGTGCCAAGCCCAGCGGAGAAGTCAGGGATTTTGATGCGGTTTCCGGCGACGAGCAGCACGACCATGGTCTCGCCGATGACGCGGCCGAAGCCAAGCAGGATAGCCGCTAGGATTCCGGATGTTGCTGCAGGGATCATGATGCGAAATGTGGTTTGGACGCGTGTGGCCCCGAGCGCCTCGGACGCTTCTGCGTAGGCGGACGGGACGTTGTTCAAGGCGTCTTCGGCCAATGAGAAAATGGTGGGAATGCTCATGAGGGCGAGCAGGCATCCGGCGGTGAAGATGTTGAGGCGTTCTTCGATAGGGAAGCCTGGCACCCAGCTTAGGGAATCCATCTGTGAGAGTTCGCGTAGAGTCGTGCCAAAAACCAGAATGCCTATGAAACCTAACACCACCGAGGGAATGGCTTGAATGAATTCGATGACGGGCTTGACCCATGATTGTTCGGTGGGAGAAGCGAACTGGTTGACATAGATGGCGGAGCCAATACCTAATGGAATGGCAAAACATAATGCGACTAGGGCAATCATCAGCGAGCCTGCGGCAAGCGGAAGGATCCCGTAGAAATCCTGCCACTCGCCACCGGTGATCCAGTCTTTACCCGTTAGAAACGAGAGGACCGCATCGGATAGCGGCACCGGATCTGAGTGTTTCCAAGAGCGGATTTTCTCCGGCGTGGCGGCGAGCCCGGTGATGAATGTGGGCCAGGCATTGCGGGCGGCACGTAGGTGGCGCTGGGCCTCGGGTTGGCTGAGGGAGGCGGGAAGGTTATCAAGAATGGCGGCGGCTGCCTGTTGAAGTTCCTGATGGAGGCGGATGCACTCTGGCCTGCGCTCTAGCAACGTTTGGATTGGGCCGTCAATGTCGGGTTTTTCTGCTTGTGCGGCATCCGCTTCGGCTAACAAACTAGCGCGTTGGTCGGGAGTTTTGGCCTGTTGTGCGGCAGCCATGAGGGACGCGCGATCTTTTTCGAGGACGTCTGCATTCTGGATTTTTTCTTTGGTGGCGCTGACAGTTTCTGTCATTTCACCGATAGTGGAGTCAAGGGGCGTGGCGGCAGCCGAGAAGTTATCGATGGTGTGGCGGAAAGCTTTAAAAGGCTCGGAATGTTTTTTGCGGGCGTCGGCTAACTGGCCAGCGAGTTGGGTAACGAGTGGCGGATCCTCGGTGGCGTCGGCGTTGCGGGTGCGCAGTGAATCGATGAGTTGATGGCGCTCTTGAGCGTTGAGATGGGGAGTGAGCGGAAGATGGCCCATCGCGAGAGCTCGCTGCTTGTCGAAGTTGGCTCGCAGGGTGGTAAGCATACCCGTGTCCGAATCCCCTTGGGGGTTATTGAGGATGAGATCGCGCGTGGGAGCCGTTTGTTCATTATACGCATTGAATAGCGCGTCGGCCTCCTGCGTGCGACGCATGTCGTGGGTGCTCAACCCGTTAACTTCGGCATAATACGCGCGGTTGAGCAGGCTGGTGAGTTGCTCGTGAGAGGAGAGGTTTTTTCTTGATAGATCGACGAATTCGAGGCCGGCGATTCGATAGATTTCGAGTTCTCGTCGGTAACCCGGGAAGAATCCGAGTCCTTCTTTGAGCAGGAAGACGATGATGAGTACTAGGATGACGATGGTGAGACCGGCATGGGACGCGAAGAAGAATCGGATAGCCCCCTCAAAGGAGAACCCATGGCGCTGGAAGCGGTGGTTGGGTGGTGGGGTTAGATCTTCTTCGGTAGCCATGAGTTTCTGGGGGAGTGAAGGGGGTTTCTTGGTGTTAGGCAAGAGAATGAGCACCGCCGGAGGAGGTGACGATGCTCATGAAAGCCTAAAGCGAAGACGGCGGTGTGATCTCAGAGATCTTTTGCAGGAATGAAGCCGACCTTGCGCACGATATCTTGGCCGAGCGACGAGTTAACAAAGGTGATGAAAGCCTCGGCTTCGGCGCTCGGCTTGTCGGGTGCATAGAGGTAACACAACCGGGCATAGGCATATTTTTTTGCGTTAGCTGCGACGGGTACTGTCCCATCAATGACGAGGGTCTTTGTGCCTGGCGTTTTGGCATAGGCCAATCCGACGTAGCCAATGCCATTTTTGTTTTTCGCCACTTCCTGAGCGATTTGCTCGTTACCGGCGAGTTTTTGGGAGTTAGCGGGGTAGTCGCGTCCGCCCATGGCGAGTTTTTGCCAATCTTTGTAGGTGCCCGATGAGGTGTTGCGTGTGTAGATAGAGATTTGGCCTGGGGCACCGCCGATTTCCGACCAATCTTTGACTTGGCCGGTGAAGATTTTGGCAACCTGGGCTTTGGTGAGAGTGGCAAGCGGGCTGTTTTTGTTAACGATCACGCAGATCATGTCGTGGCAGATCGGGATTTCTTTGAGGTAGGCGCCCTTGGTTCGGCAGAATGTGCGTTCATCATCTTTGATTTTGCGCGAAGACATGCCGATTTGAGCGGTGCCGTTAGCGAGCGCGGGGAATGCGGTGGATGACCCTTCCGCTGCAATCTCGAATTTCACCCCCTTGTTGCCGGTTGCCTTGAAGGCTTCAGCAAGTTGAGGGACGAGTTTGGCACCGAGGGTATCACTTCCTTTGATGCTGAGGGTTTGCGCGCTGGCCAGAGTGACGAGGGCGGTGGTGGCGATGAGCGTGTGTATGATTTTCATAAGATTTGGTGGTGACTAGATCGGGTTTTTGCGGATAGAAGTTGTGGTTTATAAATTTCGTTAGAATGCGAAGCGCATGCCGCTGAGGAACGTGTAGCCATCGTAGTCGCCGCCACCGAGGTGGGAGTATTCGATGCCGTTCATGAGCTTGAGCTTGTGACCGTAGATATAGTAATTGAGGCCGAGGTAGGCGGAGGCATAGGAGTTGCCTTTTTTATCAGAGGAGGGAGCCATGGCTTCATAGCGGCCCGGAAGACTCAAGCCATTAGGATCTGCGCTGGAGGCATATTGCAGGCGACCAACCACTTGAAGTCCATCAGCAATGAAGTAGGAAGGAATCAGGTTGATGGCAAACACATCGGATTGATTGAGAGACTTGCTGACACCGGCCTGTTCGGCAGTGCCGTGATAGCCAAACCCGTAGAGGACATCAGTGGTGAACCCGAAGCGGCCGTGGACGATATCGTTAGAAAGCGCAATGCAATCGGTGAAGGCCGGTGTGGATGGAGCGGCGTAGTTGGGATCGATTTCCGCAGACTTAAAACCAGGTTGGGTGTTATGCAGATAGCGGAATGAGGCAATGGCCGAGTCGAGACCTGATTGGGGCGAGTAATCATAACCGACCTTGCCGTGCATGATGGCCCCCCCATCAAAATTCGAGAATTCCCGGACTTGGTCATTGCCATAGATTCCGAATTCATAGAGCCAATGGTCGTCGATGCCCTTGCCGCTGACCCAAGCACCGGTGAGGTTGCCGGGATGCAGGACGTTGGTCACATGGCTGCGCTCGAAGGTGAGGATTTCCTTGGATGAGATTTCCTGTTCTCGTGAGAACTTGATTTCCTGTTTGCCGATAGAAACATTGAACGCGTCTGTGGGGGCATAGGTGACGTAAAGATCGTAGATGTCTT
>JBDLWH010000289.1:0-3616 GCA_039804325.1 Verrucomicrobiota bacterium | reverse complement strand
CTGCCGAATGGCTTGTAGATGGCTAACGAGCCGCTCAGTGGTATCTATCATGTCATCTCACGTTCCCTATCTACAAGCCTGTGGAAATATACCACCTGAATTTTTTGCGGGTTTCCCCGAGGGCGGGCCGGGTCGATTGAACCCGGAGCCCGCCCGTATGGGGCCGCGCCCTCTTAATAATAATACCAGGAATAATAGTAGGTCGTTTGAATGACCTTGTGTGCCTGCCCACCGATAGTGACATTTGTGGAGCGTGGCGTGGTAGTGTAGCCACTTTCCGACCATGGCCATGCGTTCACGGTAACCGAGGCAGATTTCATGTCAGCAGCTGCCGTGACAGTCACCCAGTCCACTGGCGACGAGAAGTCGGAGAGATTCCCATTGAGAAGTCCAGAGATAGTGACCGTGTAGGTAGCTCCCGTAAAGTTAACCGTGCGGACCGTTGGAGTGATTGTGACGGTAGAACCGCCGCTGGTCCGGTTCCAATCCTGTTCGATGTGGTGATTGAGCCCAGCAATGGTCAAATTGCATTCGCGGCGCAGGGAGGTAGAATTGCGCACGACCGTGACGACGATCTCGGCATTGCCCGTGCCGGAGCGCGGTGTGATAGTCACCCAACTGACGGGCACGATCACCGACCAAGGCTCTGAGGCCGTAACGTAAATTTTGTAGGTAGTTCCGAATTCACTGATTCCAGTCCTAGACCGTGGCGCAATGAGAGTGACTGGTGCCGACGAGCCGTCGCGATTTGGCTGAAGCACCATCTGGCCGGAGCCCACACCTGCGGTGTAGAATCCACGCACTTCGCCGGATTTCTGCAACACCACACCGCCCAAGGTCGCCTTGGTGTTCGCGTAACTTTGAGTCGGATCGTTGTATTGATAAGTCCCGCTCAATGTGCCGGTCTTGCTATCGACCTTGGCCTTCAAGGAGCGCGTCTGGGTTTTGGGCACCGTGATCATATTGTTGGTGCTCCATGTGGCGATGATATTCTGGCCGGAGAACGCGCCATCAATGAAGCTCATCACCGCGTTGTTTGCCTCTGGCTTGAATTCCAGGAACGACGGGAGTTGAGTATAGGAAACTGGCTGATATTTCGAGCCATAAGCGCCGGACCGGAATCCGTAGCCAGCAATTTGAGATGACCCAGACGTTACGGCCTTGCGCATCACTAGCAGATCGCCTTCCAGATCCGACTCGCCAACCAATCCATAGTGTGCATCGACTTCCGCCGAGTCCCGCAGGAACAAGTTGGATCCCACAAACCCGCCATTTTTCGGTAGCATCGAGAAGAACGAAAGGAAATCCCCCTCAAGCACGCTGCCACTCCAGCTCAGCATTTGGCCGTCAGATGTGCTGCCGCGCAGGGTGGTGCGCCCGTCTTTGCCAATGGTGCCGGTCAGGTAGCCATCGCCGTATGGCTGGCCAGCTTTGGGCATGGCGTCGGCAGGGATGGCGATGGTGTAAGTGCCGGCATCGATAGTAGGTGATGTTTTGGTATATCCGGCACGGCGCAACTCAAAGACCAAGTTGCCAGAGTTCAGCCCAGTGATGGTCCCGCTCATGCGGAACGGGCCGGTAGCGACCGGCAGGCCGGTGATCGGGTCGAGTGGGGCGATGACGCCCATGCTCAGGGTGGCGGTGAGGTTGGTTCCGAGGGTTACGGGCACCATTGTCATGACGCCACTACTGTTAAACGTACCGCGGAAGCTGGCCGAGCCAGACGCGCCATTGATGCGTCCGGTGCAGGCACCCTTGTTAGTTACGCTCAATGTGAAGCTGGCGATCGGGCCTAACTCCAATTGCGTGAGGAATCCCTCGTAAGTGCCATAGACCAACGGGCTAGCAAAGGTGAAGTCTGGGGGAACCACCGAGCCTGGGCCAAAATTCGTTACTAACGGGTCGGTGAGCAAGCGTAAGACTTCGTCGAAATCGCTGGCACCGTCGGCATCAGTGTCCCTGGCGTTTGGATCAGTCACGGCCAACTCCAGCAGATAGCCAGTGCGCTGACTCGGATTCACAGCCTCCCATTGTTGGGCAGAATTCAGACGGCCGCGAGTACGACCAACCGTGGCGCTCGGCTCTCCGGCAGCCCAATTCCCATAAACCGGCACGCCGTCATCCCACTGATTGGTGATGGCATCAAGGCCAAGCCAGAGCGGATAGGGCACCGCGCGCTTGGGCAGGGCGAGCGGGGAATTGCGTTGCCACAAAGCGATGGCGGCCTGCATGCGACTGAACTCCGCGTCGTCAGCGAGGGTGGCCAAATGACCGCCGCGGCGCTTGGCGTCTGCGACGGCCTCGTCGTAGGTGAAGGTTCCAGCAACGACATAGAACGGACCCTGCTCGTATCCGCCGAGGATACCATCGCCGTCTTCATCGGTGTTGCTAGGGCTCATCATCTGATAGCGGCGGATGCGCAATGTCGTGTCAGAAGCTTTATCGCCCGTTTCGAGTCTCCAAAGATCAGGGTTCTGCGTGACGGGGTATGGGGAATACACCTGGGTGCCGCGGAGAGTTCCTGGGTATGTGGCATTTGGATCCGTGGCATCGGCTAGCACCTTAACCGTCGTAGGGGTGACTTCGCCTGTACCAGTCTCATCGCGGCCATAATGATTGACGGTGACGGATGGCAACGAGCCATTTGGCTCTACCTCGCTAATCGCATTGGTCCAAACGATCAATTCCCCCGGAGTGACAAACAAGGGCCTGCCTGCCGGTGCATCAATGAGTGAATAGTTGATGGTGGGGTCCGAATCCCCCACCACAAGGTTGCGTCCATTCAAAAGGTGCAGCCAGACGATGCCGCCGTTGTTAGAGTCGCGGATGGCGCAGGATTCATATCCCACATTGACGTTGAGACAGGATATCGAGCTATCGGAGCCAAGAGGTGTGGGCAAGGTGGCCGAAAACAGCAGCGTTGGGGTGACTCCGTTCAGACGGATCATGTTGACGGTCGAGCCGCTCTGGTTGACGAAAACCGGAGCGACGCCCTTTTGATTAAAATTCCGCACGGGAAGGATGGTGCCAGTCATACCAACGAGCGAGATCGGCGTCTCCTGATTCACATTGTCCATGGTCGTGTCCCGACTGTAGGAATAAAGATTGAGGGGAAATTCCGCGGCGGACCCCTTGGAACCAAAGACAAACTTCGTCGATGATAACTCGACCATGTAAATCGATGGCGACTTTGCTGCCGTCGCATCACCCGTAAAGCATCCGGCAGTAAACGTGAGACCCGTAGCGGTGACAAAAGCATCTGCCGTGCTGAACACCGGCTTCACCGAGCCGTCATTGCGGACCCAGACAAACTCGGTCAGAAAGGGACTGCTGGCGGAATAGTTACCGGCGAGGGATTTATCGATCAACCGAACAACCTGCGAGCCATCTGACGACACCGCAACCGTATCCACCGAATATAAAAACTCCATTACTGAGGCGGTCTCCGCCCCCCCTGCGCCTTGACTCCAGGTGGTTGCGGAAAGCAATTGTGGAGTCTGGGAATTGTGAGTGAGTTGATAGACAAACAGATTCTTCAGTTTATTGAGATTCGTGGTGGGGGCGATATTTTGGACATTGGACGTCACGAGCGTGTAGGGCACGGTGGTGGTGGTGA
>JBDLWH010000288.1:0-7677 GCA_039804325.1 Verrucomicrobiota bacterium | reverse complement strand
AACCGGAGTGGTAGCCGTCACGGCGGCCGAGTCGGCGTGCGAAGCGGATGGCCGCGGCGCGTGGGAGGCCGCTGAGGCGGTGGTTTTTGGTACACCAGATCACATCGCTCAAAAAATCTTTGAGCCAGCCGAGTAAGACGAACGAGTGGTAGTTGACGTCGTGAGGGCTCTGGGGGCTGATGGCCGCCAAAGTGTGAGACTCTCCAAAAGTGCGTTTGTAGGATTGGCGCAGGGTATAATTATGGGAGTGCATGACCAGAGAATCCGCGATGTAGAGGATACTGAGGCCGCTGGCAGCGAGTCGCCGCGTCCATTCGTCGTCCTCAGCAAATTGCAGATCCTCACGTATCGGGATTTTTTCGAGGATGGAGCGGTGCGTGATCGAGCTGACCATGCTGAAGAAATGCTCCCACTGCGCCGATTCGCGGTGAGGACCGAAGCAGCGGTCGTAGTCGTGGGCAAAGACCGCCTGGCAATCCGGGCGCTCAATTTGCCGGGAAAACCCAGCTCCAAAATGAGCATCGGCAAGACACGGGGCGAGGAGCTGAGTGAGCCAATGAGTGCCCACCGGAGTGGCGTCGGCGTTCAGGTAGATCAACCAGTCATGGGACGCTTCGCGGGCACCTTGGTTGAGAACAACCCCGGGGACGTAGGTGCCGAGGGGGATCTGGATGAACTTATCGGGTTTGGCGTTTTGGATGATTTCAACCGAGCCGTCGGTGGAGCCGGAGTCGATGACGATGAGTTCAATGACGCCCGGGAAGTCTTGGGCGAAGACTTGTTGGATAGTGTCGCCGATGGCCCACGCTTCGTTGAAACTGCGCATGATCACGGAGACGGCGGGCGGAAATGGCTTCATGGGTGAGGGCGTGAGGATAAGTGGTGCAATTCTGATAATTGATAGATGTCTTCTAACTGAGTGCTCACGGCCTGCCATGTGTAGCGGCTTGTCATTTTTGCGTGGCCAGCTGTGGCGAGCGCCCGGCGCAGGGCGGGTTCGTGGGCGAGGCGGGCGAGTGCGGCGGTGAGTGCCGCGGCATCGCCCGACGGGAAATGGAGGCCATCCTCGCCATGGGTCACGAGTTTTTGGAGGCCGCCGACGTGGGAGGCGATGACGGGCAGGCCGGCGGCCCAAGCTTCGAGGATGACGATGCCAAAGGGCTCGTGGCGTGAGGGCAGGACAAAACCATCGAGAGCGGTGAGCAAGTCGCGGTGGAGTGTGGATTCCGAAACCACCGACGGGTGGAGGGTGACGAGATGCTCGATGCGATGTTTCCCGATGAGGGTGAGGATTTCCTGGAGATAGGCGGGCGCAGTGACCGGTCCGCCTAGCAGAAGTCGGAATGGAAGTTGTGGGTTGGCCGCGACGAGTGCGGCGAAAGATTCGACGAGCAGGAGTTGGTTTTTTTGCGGATCGATGCGGCTGAGGCATCCTAAGCCGATGGCGTTGTCGGGCCAGGACAGGAGTTGGCGGCCGGCGGCGCGATTGCCGTGGGCGAAGGACTCCGGGGAAACTCCGTTAGGCAGGTGATAGACGCGGTCGTGGGGCAGCGCCATTTTGGCTTTTTCGTATTCGGAGAATCCGACGCAGAGCACGGCGTCGGCTTCTTCGAGGAGGAAGCGTGAGCGGAAGAGAGCGCCGAAAGGACGGCCCCACTCGAAATGCCCTTGCTGGGGTTCGATGATAGAAGAGGCCTCAGCGGGCGGGACATCGAAGATATTGCCGTGGAGAGTGAGGACAAACGGTTTGCGGCGCAGGCGCGCGGCGGTGAGCACGGCGCCGCCCATGCGGCCGAGCACGTGGGAGTGATAGAGGCGCACGTCGCAGGCGGCGAGCAGGTGCCAAAAAAGGTCGAGGGAGAGGAGGTTGCCGCCTTTTTTGTCGAGGGCGAGGATATCGGCGCGGGAGAGTCCGAGAAACGGATAGGAGTAGCGGTAGCGGCGGATAGGGATGCCGTGCCAGACCTCGGTCGGGGTTGGGGCGAGGGCGCGCGACGTGTGGATTTCGGGCTGATAGCCAGCGGCTTGTTGTTGTTTGCAGAGGTTGTAGATGACGCTCTCGGTGCCGCCCCATTCATCAAGCGCGAAGCGGCGTGGAATGTGGAGGATGCGCGACATGAGCAATGAGTTAGGCGGTGGCGGCGGCTTGCATGACGGGGAAGATATCGGGTAGTGCGGTGACCGGGAGGGTTTCGCAGTTAGAGAACCAAGCGGCAGCGCTTTGTGGGTGTTCCGGGGCGTAGCCGTGCATGCCGGTGACCTTGCGTTGGTTGAGGAAGGACGGCACAAACAGCGAACCGGAGGGTAACAGATAGAATAGTTCGCCGTATTTGCGGTCGGGAAAGAGGCACCCGTAACCGGCGAGTCGATCGTCGGTGAGCACCTCGCCGTCCGGTTGTTCGTGGAGCCAGGCCGTGGCGGTGGTACGCGCCGCCTCATGGGAGAACCAGAAGCGAGCCATGGTTGAGTCCCAGACGGCGATGTAGTCGCGCCCGAATTTGAGGCCGAGTTTTTCCCAGCGAGGCAGCATGTTTGAGCAGACATTGACGTCTGCCATGCCGTGGTCGCTGAAGAGGTGGAGGCGCACGTCGCGGTAATGGCGTGACGCGAGGTCGGCGAGGGATTGGAGGTTGGTGGCGAAGAGGTCGAAGGCGGCATCGACCTGCGGGTGGTTGAGGCCGTATTGGTGCATCACGGCGTCGAGGCGGGCGGTGAACAGATAGAGGAGTTCGACATCGCCTTTTTCGATTTCGGATCGGGCGTGGGCGATGTTATCGGGGTCGGAGAGTCGCCAGTTGGAGCGGGTCCAGGGTTTGGAGGATTGTTGCCAGTGGTGGAAAATCGTCGGTTGACCGCCGACAATCCCGCCAGGTTGATAGATATCCTTTTTTTCGGAATAATCGAGGAACGGGAGTTTCGAGAACGGCACGCTGTAGAGTTGGAAGTAGCCGGTGTAGCCGTGGCAGCGAGCGATGAATTTTGAGATTTGGTTTCGGATGCGGTGATGGCCGGCGAGGATTTCGGGCAGGATGCCCAATGGGCGGAGATACGAGAATGGGGATTTGTCGTGAGCCTTGATGAAAAACGAGAAGTGTCGGTGTTCGCTGGGTAAGGTGCCGGTGAGGATAGTGGGGTCGCAGGTCGAGGAATACCCTAAAAGCGTTTCGCAGCGGTTGCGCACGGGGAGCAGGTTTTGGGCGAAGCCGCGGCGTGAGGCGATGTCCCATCCGAGGGCGTCAGCGAAGATGAAGAGGTCGATGCGCGGCTTCATGGGCCCTGAGCCGCAGTGAGTTGGTTGATGATGTGGATGAGTTGGATGGGAGAAAAGGGCTTGCCGAAGACTTCGCGAGCACCTAACTCCCGGAGGTTTTCGATGACTTCGAGAGTGGCACGGCCGGTGACAAAGATGACCGGGACATCACGGCAACCAGGGGTTTGATGGAGTTCGCGCATGACTTGAGGGCCACTCATGCCGGGGAGCTCGAAATCGAGGATGACGAGGTCCGGGCGTTGGAGTTTAGCGCTTTGAATCACGCCATCACCGGTGGTGAAGAAACTGCCGTGCAGGTCGTTGCGTTTGAAGTGGAGTTGATAGAGTTTTGAGATGACTAGATCATCTTCGGCGACAAGGATGTGTTTCATGGGAGAATATCAAGGGTGATGAGGGTGCAGTCGTCTTCCAGGTGGGGTCCGTAGAGCGAACGAATTCTTTCGCGTAAGCGTGTCCAGAGTTCGAGGGGCGGCGATGAACGGTCTTGGTCGATTTGATCGACGAAGCGCGCCCATCCGAAATCTTCTTGGTTGCGGTCCCATTCGTAGCACCCGTCGGTGACAAAGACGAGGCGTTCCCCGCCTTGCAAAGTGACGCAATCATTGGTGTAGCTCACCTGTGCGAGGATACCCAGGGGCGGGCCCGATGGCTCGAAAAACGTGCGCGTGCCGTCGGCTTGGTAAAAGAACGTCGGGCAATGGCCAGCGCTGGCATGATCCAAGGATTTGCCGTCGGCCGAGACCCGTGTGATGGCGCAGGTGATGAACATCGAGAGACTGCCGAGTTGGTGGCAGAGGGTTTCGTTGATGGTTTCGAGGATGCCGGCGGCAGTAGGGATGTGCAGCGAGAGGTCGAAAGCGGTTTTGAAGATGCTGGCCAGCAGGGCGGCGGAGACGCCTTTGCCCATGACGTCGATCATGGCCACGACGAGGTTGCCCTGATCATCGGTGCTGGCGATGGCGTAATCACCGGCAATGGTGAGTGAACTTTCCTGGTAGATCGAGACCGTCCATCGTTGGGACAGGGGCGGGGGCAGGATGGGCAAGAGCGCCTTTTGGATTTCCACAGCGATTTCGAGTTCTCGCAGGTCTTTTTGGGAGGCGTCGCGGATGTTCGAAAGGTAGAAATTGGCGCTGGCGATGCCGCAGAGGTCGGCGAGGGTGCGCAGGGTGCCGAGTGAGCGGCTTTTGCTTTCGGCGTTTGAGGGTTTTCGCAGGACGATGAGGGTGCCGAAATGGATGCCGCCTGCGACGATGGGGAAGACGCAGCCAGCGCCCACCGAGCGCAGCGGAGTGAAGTGCGGGTATTGGCGAGCGAGATCGTCGTAGGTTTCCCAGATGGTTTCGCGGGTGAGTGAGCCGAGGTTTTTGAGGGTAGCGTCGGCGTCGTTTTGATCGAGGAACCAAGCGGCCGAGGCGAGGGTATTGCGGATGATTTCGGGGATGGTCGTTGAGCCTTGGAAGAAGATGCGGTCCAAGGGATGGAGGGTGAGGAATTCGTTCAGGGCGTTGCCGATGAATTCTTGGAGGTTGGCGCTGAGGATGAGATTGCCCGTGAGGCGGTGGAAGACGGCAAGGCTTTCGTAACAGGACGAGAGTTCGTCGAGGACGTTGTCGAGTTCCGGGCTGCTAGGTAGGGAGAGTCCGTGGCATGGGTAATGCTTGCGCACTTCGAGGCGGAAGCCGCGTGGGCCACGCCACCACCGGTGATCGTCGGTGCCATGGGTGATGAGAAAAAGGCCGCGCCCGGATTCGGAAAGTGGGTCGGCGGGAATGGATGGGGCACCTAACGCTTCGTCGGATGGGCCTTGACCGGGGTCTTCGGCGGCGAGAATGATGGCATCGGGTGTGATGCTCCATTCAACGTGGATGAAGAGGGAGTCGTCGTCCTTGGCACCGTGCTTGATGGCATTGACGAGGAGTTCTTGGAACACAAGTTCCCAGTTACTCAGATCGTCCGGGGCGAGATCGGCGCTGGCGATGGTTTGGACGAAGTGCAGGCGCAGTGGTTCGACAAGGGCTTGGTTCGCCGGCAGAGTGTAGCGGACGACTTCGGTGAGAGCGGGAAGGAGGTGGGATGGACTCATGGCTAGGCGGTGAGGTCGGCGGGTTTCAAGTTGCGGGTAAAAGTGTCGAGCGAGTGGCTGAGGGTGGAGGGTGGAAGAGATGCCTGATAGACGGCATGGATGGCCTCCTCTGGGGAGTCCGGGCTGTGGCATCCCTGGCTGTCGGCATAGGAAAATACGCCTATCGGGGCATATCGCAGGGCGTTTTGCCAATCTGGCGTGAGGGATTCAAATTGTTGTGAGGATCGGGGAAGCACGCCGTAGAGCGGGAGTTTTCCCTGCCAGACGAGTGGGAGCCACGCGGTGCGGTTACTTAATCCGGCGGTGGGGTCGCCAGGCAGGGTGCGACCGTCGAAGGTGGAGAAGGATTTGCTGGGCTGGCGAGCGCCGCGTAGGCGCAGGTAGAGGAAGAAGGCGCGTAGGCGGTCGCCGAGTGGGACGTTAGAGGATTGGCGTTCCAGAGAAGCGAGCAAGTGGGGTTCGATATGATCGAGTTTGGCGCGGTGTTTGAGGTTATAGAGGACGCCGCTATCGAGCAGGCAGTGGTCGAGGGCAGTGACTGGGCCGACAAACGAGTGGGCAGAGAGATGGGAGTGGGTGATGAGGTTGGCGCTGGCAATGACCGAGCCTTGGCCGATGACGGCATAGGGGCCAATTTCGCAGCCCGGGCCTATAAACACTTCATCGCCAATGGAATAGGGGGAGATGAGGGTGGCGTCGGGATGGATTTTGCAGGAAAACCCGATGCTCATTAGGAGGGCGTCGGGTTCGTTGGCGGTGCGATCGAGCCAGGATTTTTCCATGGCGGCAGCGCGTTCGATGAGTGACCAACCGTCGGTGGGCGCGGGTGGCGAGGGTTCATCGGGCAGCCAGTCCATCATGATGGCGCGTGCAGGGGCGGCGGCGGCGGCGGAAATGGCGGTAAATTCGGTTTGGATGGGCCAGAGGGATGATTCAGCGAGGACGCGGCGCACGGCGGCCGGGCGATCTGATGCGAAGACGTGGACGGAGCCAACGCCTAGGTTGACGGCGTGATCGAGCCAATGGTGGAGCAGGCATTGGTCGCCGATAGTCCAGAGGGCAAAGGGCAGAGGGGATCGGCGCACGGTGTCCAGGGCGCACCAATCGGGTAAGACTAAGTCGAGGGATTCGGCGGGCATGTGGCGGTCGCGAAAGAGAAGGGGATTAGTAAGCGCCTTTGCCGAAAATCACGGCTGGAAGGGTTTTGAGTAAGATGAGGATATCAAGCCACACGTTCGATGAGCGAATGTATTGAAGGTCGAGGCGAACTTGGCCTTCGAAGTCGATGTTGGCGCGTCCCCCGATTTGCCAAAGACAGGTGATGCCCGGTTTGACGCGTAGGCGGCGCAGGTGGGATGCCTTGTAAGCGGCAACCTCACGTGGGACGGGTGGACGTGGGCCGACGAGAGACATTTCGTTGCGCAGGACGTTGTAGAATTGGGGGAATTCGTCGATGGAGAGTTTGCGTATCCATTTACCGACGCGGGTGGTGCGGGGGTCATTTTGGAGTTTGAAGGTGACGCTGGATTGGCCGTGTTGGTTATCTTTGAGGAGTTGGTCCTTGATTTGATCGGCATGGATGACCATGGAACGAAATTTCCAGATGCCGAAGAGGTGACCGCCTGCGCCGACGCGTTTTTGGCAGAAGAAGACGGGTCCGCAGTCTTCGAGTTTGATGAGCAGGGCGGTGATGATGAAGATGGGGGAGAAGAGGACCAAGGCGAGCGAGGCACCGATGATATCGAGAGTGCGTTTGAGGGCGCGAGCGAGAAAGAGGGTGGCGCGCCAAATGGTCATTTTGCGCTGGGCGCTACGTCCCCAACGTTCCAAGGTGCCATCTTGCGCGGTTTGACTCCAGTAACTCGCCGGGTCGATTTGCATTTGTTAATTAATGAACTAAGGAGTTGCCTTTGCAAAGCTCGCAATACAGATTTCTGCAAGTTGATTTCAAATGGCGTGGGCCATGGTTTCGAGTTCAAATTTTGCACACTAAAATGATCGTTCAATCCAAAATCGAACAGGATGGCACGGGGGTGTTGACCGTCGTGACCAATAGTCTGACGAGTGTTAATGCGGCGGAATTCCGGGCGGTGGCCGAGCAGGTCATCGCGGAAAGCGCAGGGCGCTTGGTCGTCGATTGCGAGCAGTTAGAGTTTGTCGATAGTTCAGGGGTGGGGGCGTTTTTGCACGCGCACAACCAATTGATCGGGTCGAGGCGGCCGGTGTGTTTGAGTCGGGTGGGGGCGAAGGTGATGGCCAGTTTGGAATTGATGCAGGTGCATCGCATTTTTGATTTGGAAATGAACAAATAACCCCCGTC
>JBDLWH010000287.1:0-2728 GCA_039804325.1 Verrucomicrobiota bacterium | reverse complement strand
CGATAGAAGTCAGAGGAGCTGGCTAACGGGTGTAGCGATGACGATGGCGACGCTGTTTGGGAAGGAAATTCGTCTGGGCGGCGGCGATTTTTCTAACGCTGACTAAGGGATAGACAAGCTATGGATCACAAACTATGGATCAGCCGGTGATGCGCCACGGGGGATAGCCGTCCCCGCCGTCCCCGCCGTCTTGGACGGTGGCCGTCCCGGGTGCTAGGTTAGTGAATAAACAGCGCCGGGGGCGGACCGCCACGTCCTCCCAGACAACCGAGACGGCTGTCCCCCAATGAGCATTTTTCGATTATCACTCTGTCGATTATGGCGAGGTGCTACGCCTAGGAAAACCGCCGGTGCTTGGACGAATTTTCTTCCCTAGGCGCGAGGCCATTGCTAACAACAACAACGTTAAGCCAGCCATTTGATTTCTACCAGTTTAACAGAAAAGTGACCACTACCAGCCACCACCCATGACGCGCTACCTCTTTGGACTTCATCTGGACGGAACGCCACCATCTCACGAGCCGCGAGGGATTCAATCGACGATTTGTGGGCCAGAGACGCTATTATGTGCGCTGGAGACCGCCATGGGACTACCACCCACGGAGCCCCAAGCACTCCAACGCGCCCTGGCCTACCGCGACGTGATTGCCAGCACTCTGAGAGATGGCGTTTTTTACGCTCGGTCGTATCGATGCGCCCCGCTCGCCACGGCACGCCTCCTGCTTTCATGGCGAGACAACCTGAGCGATGCGGGTTGGCACGCGGATGATGACCACGGAGACGCGCCCGCACGGCTACAAATCCTGGCAGGTCTGGAATCAGCCTTTCGTGACACCGGCTTGGCGGAGACCACACACGCCGGTCGCATCGCCGCCATTCTTGGCGAGCTTGAGCTTGGATCACAAGCCGCCATGGTTAGTCTAACAGTCGTTGATCCTCCGATTATCTTTCCTCGCTGCTGGACCCAACTCTTCTCTGCCCTCAACGCACATTACGACGACTCCGCACCGACCGCCGCCGTCGCTGAACCATCCACCACTCTCGGCGCGATCCAAGCCAACTTGTTAGGCAAATCCCCTGAGTGCCCCGACGATCAGAATTCCGTCCGTATCATCACTGCGGCCACGCCCGAAGCCGCCGCTGACGCCTTGGCCTGCCAGTTGGTTAGGCTTGATCCAGCCTCGACGACACTCATCGCAGAGCCGTCGGAACGGGAAATGCTCAACCGGCATTTTAAGGGTCACGATCTTCCGCTGCCCACTGCCAAGCAAGAAACCGCTGCGGCACTGATGGATCTTCCCTGCTTGTTTCTCCGCTGCCGGCTCGCCCCCCTCGACCCCCAAGCATGGATCGAGTTTCTCCTTCATTCCATTTCCCCCATTCCCTCAACGCTGCGCCGCCGCCTCGCAGAAAACATCCACAAGATTCCCGGCCACGGTCCTCACTGGGAAGAGGCTTTGGAAGACTGCATCAAGAAAAACATCGAAGACAACGAGGCGATCACCCGGCTACGCAATGCGTTCACCGACTGGATCGAAGCGCCCCTCGTCGCGCCCGACGCTCTGACCGGCCCGGCCATTGCCGACGTCATGGCAGCGCTCGCCCAATGGCTAAGCAAACGGGCAGGCGCAAAAAAATCGGATGACTCAGCGGACGCCGCAGAGTGGGGGATTGCCACACGGGCACTTGCCCAGCTTGAGGCGCTGTTCCGCACCGAAGGCGTGCTCACCCGCATCGAGATCGACAAGCTCCTGGTCGAGTGGCGCCAGACCGTATCGGCCACCACGCGCTTCCCGGGCCAGGTCGGAGCTGTTACCGCGCTGGCTTGTGCGGACCAACTGCTCGCCCCCCATGACCATATCATTTGGTGGCGTCCAGCCCCCTCACACACCCGACGCTCACCGTGGACGCGCGGCGAACTCGAATGGCTAGGCTCCCGCGACATCACCCTACCCGACGAATCCGCGATTGCCCTTGCGGCGGAAACTTCCGCCATCCGCGCCGCACTGCTCGCAAGAAAATCCCTAACATTCTATCACGTTACTCAATCCGCAGGAGGCCCCGCCGAGCAAGCCGGCATCCTTACACGCCTGCTCACATGGTGCGGTCCATCGCTCATGGTCGCCGCCCGCGATGTCATCGCCACCCAAGCCATCCCACTCCGGCCACTTCCACCGTTGCGCCGATGGTGGAATCTCCAACAACCTGACCTCCTTCCAGCCCGTAAAAACGAATCATTCTCGTCCGTTTCAAAAATCATCGATGCCCCGGTCGATTGGGTACTCGACTACCACGCCAAGTTATCCCTCGGCCCCATCGCAGGGCTTCGCGTCAGTGACGACGCTCTGCGCAACGGCTCGATCTTCCACGCGGCTGCCGAATTGCTTTTCTCGCAGTCTTCTCTCAACTGGCAAACCGCCACCGAGTTAGAACTGCATCAATTTCTCGCCGTGGTCATGCCCGGATTGCTTGCTGCCAAAGCTGCCCATTTCCTCGTTTCCGGCCATGAAGCGGCGCGCACCCGCCTGTTGCATTCCGCGCAACAAACCCTTTGGCATCTGATCGAGATTCTCCGTGATGCCGAAATCACCGTGGTCACCACCGAAATCAACATCGACCCGATTCCCTTTGTTGGTGGTCAGATCGGCGGCCGCATCGACCTGATCGCCCGCCGCGCCGATGGCAAATCCGCCGTCATTGACCTCAAACTCGGCGGGAAATCCAAGCG
>JBDLWH010000286.1:0-3127 GCA_039804325.1 Verrucomicrobiota bacterium | reverse complement strand
CAAATTCACCACCTACCTCTTCACCATCACCCGCAACCTCGTCTTCAACGAATCCCGCCGACGCCGCCGCAAAAATGAGGTCTCCTCCGACGAACGCGAACAACATTCTAAGCTCCTGCTCGAAGCCCCTCACGACCGCCAACCCGACGCGCAAATCCTCCAAGCCGAACTCCAACGCGCCGTCGACACCGCCATCATTGCTCTACCAAAATCCCAACGCATGGCCGTCGTGCTCTGGCGTTACAAACAACTTTCCTACGAGGAAATCGCCTCGGTCCTCGGCCTCTCGGTCTCCGCCGTCAAAAGCCTGCTCTTTCGCGCCCGCACCGCCCTGCGCGATGACCTGCGCCGGTATTTAGACCACTGATTTGCCCATTGCCAACGCCCCCATCACTGGTTAGCTTCCCATCCCGCAGCCGCCCACCCCGGGCCCTGCCCGACGAACCGATCACTTCATTCCCGTGGGATTTTTGGATGCCATCAAACGCTGGCGATTGACTCAACAAGGGCTTTCGTTAGGCAAAAAACGCAGGATTCACACCGAAAATCCCGTCGTTCAAATCTTGGAAGACAGCCCGTGGGTCAAGGGCGCTCTCTACACCACCTTCGCCGTCACTTGCGCGGTGATGACCCTCCGGGCCTCGCCTGGCTCCTCGTTCGCAGACGACCCCTTCAAGGGCACCGTCTATGGTTTCATCATCGCCATCACGGCCATCTGGATGTTCCAGGTCAGCCTGCAATCATCCTGCCGCCGCAATAGCCGCGTCGTGCTCGTCCTCGGCGGCTTGATCGGCCACCTCGCCCTGGTCCGTGTCACCATGACTTTGGCCGACGCTGGCTACATCCCTGAGGACTTCCGCTTCCTCTTCGTGCCCTACGCCTTGGCCCCCATGCTTCACGGCGTCTTGTTAGGCCGCGCGGTCGGCGCGTTTTCCGCCGTTTTCCTCACCTTGATCGGCTGCCTGTTTGTCCCTAAGGGCGACACCTTGAGCTATCTGATCCTGAGCTCAGTCAACGGCCTGACCAGCGTGCTCCTCGCCCATCAAGTGCGCAAACGCCTCCACCTCCTCCAAACCGGCATCTCCGTCGGGGCGTTCACACTGATACTCGGCGTTTTGTTAGGCCGACTCGATATTGCTTCTTGCTTCGGCCCCGATGCCATCGACCACCTCCAACTCCTCGGCATTGGCAGCGCGGCTGCCTTCGGCACCGCCGTACTCAGCGCCCTCTTGATCAGCGGCCTGCTGCCCATTTTCGAGGGCGTTTTCCAACTCACCACCGATATCAGTTGGTTGGAACTCAGCGATTTAAACCACAAACTCCTCCGCCAAATGCAGCTCGAAGCTCCCGGAACGTTCCACCACAGCCTAGTCGTGGCCGCCCTCTCGGAAGCCGCCGCCGAAAAAATCGGTGCCAACGCCCAGATGTGCCGCGTGGGATCATATTTCCATGACGTCGGAAAATTGAAAAAGCCCGGCTATTTCATCGAAAACCAGCACGACGGCCGTGAAAACCCGCACGACGCGCTCACCCCGACCATGAGCGCCTTGATCATCATCGCCCACGTCAAGGACGGCGTGGATCTGGCCGTCAAACACAACCTCAACCCCCGCATCATCGACGTCATCCAGGAACACCACGCCGATTCTCTCGTCCTGTTTTTCTACCGCCGCGCCCAAGATCAAAAAAAACTCGAATTGGGAAAAGTCGATCGCCGCCTCGAAAACCCTGAAGACTTACCCACCATCGACGAAAAAAACTTCCGCTACCCCGGACCTCGCCCGCGAACTCGCGAAAGCGGTATCATCGCTCTCGCCGATTGCGTGGAAAGCGCATCTCGCTCACTCAAAAGACCCACCTCGGCTCGAATCCGCTCGCTCGTCGATGACCTCATCCGCGCCAGAATCCACGACGGCCAATTCGACGATTGCCCGCTCACCCTGCAGGAATTCACCCTCATCAAAGAGAGCTTCTCGGCAACCCTGCGCAGCATGTTACACAGCCGCATCGACTACCCGAAAGACGACGAACGCTCGTCACCTCGCCGCCCCATGGCCGACCGCGAAACCTCGCAGCTTGCTAGCCGAATCATCCCCATGCCCAAACACCCGTGAACCCTAGCTAAACCTCCCCCTCATGCTCTCCGAAGTCATCATTGGTAACCACCAACATCGCACCTCCATCCCTGAAAATTGGCTGACCGCTCTCGAATCCGTCGCCCATCTCGCCGCTCCCCTCGCCCTCCAGCACGCCACCCACCCCCATTCTCCACTCTCCCAACTCGATACCCTCGAAATCGCCTTGGTGGACGACGCCACCAGCGCTCAAGTCCACCTGGATTTCATGAACATCGACGGCCCCACCGATGTGATCACCTTCCACCACGGCGAAATCGTCATCGGCACCGAAGTCGCCCAACGCCACGCCTCCGACTTCAACGAACCTCTCGCCCGCGAACTCCTCCGCTATCTCGTTCACGGCCTCCTCCACCTCGCCGGTCACGAAGATGCCGATCCCTTAGAACGCGCCACCATGGAAACCGCCCAAGAATCCATCGTCTCCCAATTGTGGATCGACCACCTCGAAGCTCGCCTCTCCCAATGAACCTCCGTGGTCGCCTGAACGCGCCCTCCTCCCCCACACTCTAATCTAACGAAGCCACTGACCATTGGTGGAGGCCCGGTGACCATTTGTCTGTCACTCTGTCGATGTTTGGCGGTGGTGAAGGAGCCAGGCGGTGCGCACAGCGCAGGTAGCGCGGCCTCGACGCAGGCCGCATGACAAGGGTGGAGAAAGCTGGATGCCAAGGCACGACTGCCGGGCTGTGCTTGGGCGGGGCTTTCGCATCTCATTGGCATGCGCCCCCGGCGGTGGCGCGCCACCTTTTTTGAGAATCATTTGTCTGTCACTCTGTCGATGAGCTGTGCGAGCAGCGCAGGTAGCGCGGCCTCGACGCAGGCCGCATGACAACGGGTGGAGAAAGCTGGATGCCAAGGAACGACTGTCGGGCTGTGCTTGGGCGGGGGTTTCGCATCTCTTTGGCATGCGCCCCCGGCGGTGGCGCGCCACCTTTTTGAGGATCATTTGTCTCTCACTCTGCCGATGCTTTGAGCACTCGCACAGCAAC
>JBDLWH010000285.1:0-3936 GCA_039804325.1 Verrucomicrobiota bacterium | reverse complement strand
TCGCCGGCGGTGGTCTGGACGTTGGCTCTGCCAAAGGCTTTGAAGAGTTTTGGCAGATCGGCCTCAGGGATTCCTTGTCCTTGATCCTTGACGGAGACGCTGATCTGACTCTCGTCGCGGGTAATGGTCACCTGAACCCAAGTGTGAGGGTGGGAATACTTCACGGCGTTGCCGATCAGATTGTTGAGCACCTGCTCGATTTTTCCGCGGTCGATGGTCAAAGGAGGTAGGGTGTCGGGGGCCGAAAGTTCCAGCTCGATGTGCTTTTGTTGGGCGAGCACCCGGTTGAGGGCGACGTTGCGCCGCACCAATTCGATCAGGTTTGTCGGTGCGCACTCAAGTTGGAGTTGGCCGGATTCGATGGTGGAGACATCCAAGAGTTCATTGATGAGATGAAGCATGAATTGGCTGGTGGACTTAATGGAAGAAACGAATTCGCGTTGGTCGGCGTCGAGGACGGGGAAGGCGTCGGTTTCGAGGAAGTCGCTGTAGGCGAGGATGACGCCGAGCGGGTTACGCAGGTCATGGGCGGCCATGCCGAGGAGTCGATTTTTTTGTTCGTTGAGGGATTCGAGGGCGCTGTTGCGGTCGAGGAGTTGGCTTTGGCTTTCGCGCAAGGCCCGGAGGGCGTCGTGGAGTTGGCGGCGGTCGAGGCAGGCGTTGGCATGATATCGGACGCGGGCGACGAGTTCGATGGGGTCGGGGAGTTTGACGATGTAGTCATTGGCACCGGCTTCGAAGGCGGCCTTTTTGATGACCGGGTCGTCTTTGGTGGAGAGGACGATGACGGGGATTTCTTGGAGTTGTGGGGATTGGCGGTAGGCTTTGACGAGATCCAGGCCATTGGCGTTGGGCATGACGAGGTCTTGGAGGATGACCATGGGCGAGAGTTGTTTGGCGGTGGCCAACGCGAGACCGCCGTCGGCGCAGTAGTGGAAATCGATGCCGGGTTGGCCATGGAGGATGCGTCGGACAGCCTCGCCGATGATGGCTTGGTCGTCGATGAGCAACACCATGGCTGTGGCATTGCGGTTATGGGGAGATGTGCTGGGTGGGTTCACGGGTGAGACGGGATCCATTGGTTGATGAACGGTGCCATGGAGGGGAGCGGAAGGATTTGAGATGCGAATGGGGCGGCGGCCTTGGGCATGCCAAAAAGGGCGGAGGATTTTTCATCCTGAGCGAGGGTGAGAAATCCGGCATCTTGCATGGAATGGAGGCCGGATGCGCCGTCGCGGCCCATGCCGGTGAGCACGATGCCAAGGGCGTTGCCGCGCCAGCAGCGAGCGATGCTCGAGAAGAAGACATCGACGGACGGTTGATAGGCACGGCCGCCGAGGTCGTGGTTGTAATGGAGGCGGCCGGCAGAGTCGGTTGCGAGGTGGCCATCCTTGCCCGCGAGGTAAATATGGCCGGGGATGAGCCGATCACCTTCGGCGACAAGTTGGAGGGGATCTTTGCTGAAGCCGTTGAGCCAACGGGCGAGGTCATCGATGAAACGCGCGTCGATGTGTTGGATGATGACCACGGCGGCTTGGTTGACGGGATTGAGGGCCGTGAGGATTTCGGAGATAGCAGCAGGGCCGCCAGCCGAGCACCCGATGGCCACCAGAGTGGAGGTGGTTTTTCGGGAGTGGGATAACGGCGGGTGTGGGTAAGGTGGGGGAGCGGAAAGGTGTTTATGCGGGCGAGACGCATTGGATCCAGCACCTCGTGGTTGGTTGTCGATGATGGACTGGATTTGGGAGATTTTTTGGAGGAATTGGTGGCGTCCGGCTTGGTGGATGAGCACGGGGGTGGTGATCACATCCAAGGCACCCGCGCCCATGGCCTCGAAGGCGAGGCCGCAGTTGTTATTGATGGAAGCGGTGACGACAAGGATGGTCGTGGGGCAGGAGCGCATGATCGCGCGTGTGGTTTCGACGCCATTCATGCCGGGCATGATGAGGTCCATGAGGACGAGGTCGGGGGTCGTTTGCTGGCAGAGGCGCAGGGCATCGGGGCCGTTGGTAGCCGACCAGAGGACGTGGTGCTCGTCGCGGGAGAGGAGGGCTGCGGTGATGGCCTGGGTGGCCATGTGCGTGTCGTTGACGATGCCGATGTTCATGACGGTGGATCTTCGCCGAGGACTTCAGCCACCGCGCGGGCAAAGCTGTCATCCTGGAAACTGCCTTTGGTGAGATAGTAGTCGGCCCCGGCGTCGAGTCCGCGGAGGCGATCTTCTTCGCGGTCTTTGTAGGAGACGATGATGACGGGAGTCTCGCGGAGACGGGCGTCATTTTTGATGAGGCGTGTGAGTTCGATGCCATCCATGCGAGGCATATCGACGTCGGTGATGATGGCGGCGAAGCGGCCGGTCCGTGCGGCATTCCATCCGTCCATTCCATCCACGGCGACTTCGACGGCGTAGCCGAGGGTGGTAAGGAGTTTGCGTTCGAGTTCTCGCACGGTGAGGGAATCATCGACGACGAGGATTTGGCGGGTGGCTTTGGTCAGCGCGGACGATTTGGCGGTGATGCCGTGGAGTGGGCTGCCGGCGGCCATGCGGCGCACGGAGAGAATGAAATCTTCGACATCGATGAGCAGCATGGGAGAACCATCCTCGGTGAGGGCGGCGGCAGCGATGTCACGGACGCGGCCGAGTCGTTGGTCGAGAGCTTGGACGACGATTTCGCCCTCGCTGAGGAAGCGGGAAACGACGACGCCGAAGAGTTCGCCAGCAGAAGCCAGGACGAGGATGTTAAGTTGTTCGCGTGCGCCGTGTTCTATCGGTCGGTCGAGCACGGCGGCTCCGTCCACGAGGCCGACGCGGGCTGATCCGATTCTGACGTATTGGGCGCCTTCGACGGATTCGAGGTCGGAAGCGGGGAGGCAGATGACACGTTCGACTCTGGCGAGGGGGATGGCGTAGGGTTCGCCGGCGATCTCGAAGACCAGAGCCTTCATGACCGAGAGCGAAATCGGCAATTGGAGGATGAAGGACGTGCCCTGTGCGGGCGGGCAGGTCATGCGCACGGTGCCACGGGCTTCTTTGACGGCGGTTTGGACGACGTCGAGGCCGACGCCGCGGCCGGAGATTTCGGTGACTTCGGAGCGGAGTGAGAATCCGGGGAGGAAGAGGAATTCGAGGAGTTCGGCGTGGCCGAGTTGGGCGGCGGTGAGGGAGTCGGTGAGCCCCCGAGTGACGATATGGGATCGGAGCTCCTCGGTGTTGACGCCCTGGCCGTCGTCAGTCACACGTACGATGAGGAAGCCAGCGCTGTGAGATGCTTCGATGACGAGATGTCCGGTGGCGGGTTTGCCGGCGGCGGCGCGTTGCGTGAGTGACTCGATGCCGTGGTCGATGGCATTGCGCACGAGGTGAACCAAGGGCGACTCAATTTTTTCGAGGAGGTCGCGATCGACGCCGACGCTTTCGCCGCGGACATCGAATGAGACGTCGCGTCCGAGGTGGCGAGCGATATCGCGGGCGGCGCGGCGCAAAGCCGGAGCGATGGTGCCAAAAGGCATCATGCGACAGGCGAGAGCTTGGCCGTAGAGTCGTTGTGAGTGTTGTGAGGCATTACGCTCGAAGCGTTCGAAATCGGCGAGGTGGGAGAGGATGATGCGGTCGCCGGATTCGATGAGTGACTGGAGGTTGCGGAGGGATGAGGCGAGAGGGTTGGCGGCCGAGGCGGTGGTGATGGTTGATTCGAGGAGGGCGGCGGTTTTTCGTTGGTGGGAATGGAGGAGCCAGAGGTGGTTGGAGAAATTGCGAATCCGGCGCCAAGCCACGAGCGATTCGCCGGCGCTGCCAAGCAAGAGGTCGAGGCTTTCGGCGGTGACGCGCAACGATCGGGATTCATCGATAGATTTTTGGGTGGGGGTAGGCTCGGGGGCGATGGTTGAGGCGGGAGCGGCGCAAGGAGCAGGAGTGGTTGATGGTTGGGGGCCGGC
>JBDLWH010000284.1:0-3826 GCA_039804325.1 Verrucomicrobiota bacterium | reverse complement strand
CGGCGGCCAAATCGGCGAACATCTGAATGCTGCCAAGGTTGCTGCCCACCTCGTCGTGGAGATCGCCGGCGATGCGTTCGCGCACTTTTGTCAATTCCCTGCGGGCGTGAATACGATAGCGGATGGGCAACACGATGACGAGGAAGGCCCCAGCCAATCCGAGCATGGCCAATCCGGTGAGTCCTGCGCGGCGCCAATCGCTGATCAAGTCGGCCGCCTCACCGCGCAAGCCATGGTCGCGCGTTTCAAGTTGCAGTCGCGCGTCGAGTTGGGTCAGCCACTTGCGCGTAGAAACCAGTTGGCCGTCTGGTCCGAAGCCATCGCTCAGAGCGGCACTGCTCCAGAAGCGGCCGCCCGGGGCGATGACGTTGAGCATGCCGTCGGGGGATCGCACGATTTTGTTGAGTGCCAAGTTGTGGTGGTTGGCGATGACTTCCACCTCGCTCAAGGCGAAGAATGCGGGGAACGTGTCGAAGGGTTTCCAGAGCCGGTTAGCCTCGATTTTGAGGAAGCGTCCGCGAACGGTGGCGAACGGTATAGAGACCGGATTGTGTCCGGGATTGCGCATTTCACGATCGGCCACGGTGATCCACTGGCCGAGATCCCCGGGCTTGCCGGAGTCGGAAATCGAAAGCGTCAATTTTTGGGGGAACCCGAAGCCGCTGGGCAAGTCGGAGGTGGGTTTTTTGGCGGGGAGCAATCGGACGGCATCGACCCAGAGTGATTCGCCAAGGTCCACGGTCAATGAGGCGGCATCGTTGGCGTTGGCTCTGCCCTCGGAGATCCAGCCGATATTGCCGTGCTCATGAGCCGGGATTTCGGGCAATCCTAGCGGGGTTTGGCCATCGACGAGAAACGCGGGACTCCAGAGCCACGGGGCAGACGGTGCCACGCCGCCAAGGGTGCGCACCTCGGCTGCCTGGGCAATATTGCGCTCTCCTTCAAAAACCATGGCCTCAGCCCAGGCGTGAACAAAGCTCTCTTCGCCAGCGGAGTAGGGATGAAGTCGGTTGCCCGAAATCCTGAGACCTGCGGCCTCGATGGGCGGGGAAACCTGATAGATGTATGGGTGCCCCTTGCGCAGGGGTTGGCCATTGGCGTCGGTTTCGTGTGCCACGCAGGTCAGCACATCACCTGCGGCGTCGATCAACTCGACGGTGAAAGCATCCGGCACGCCATACTGGGCGTCGAGGCCACGCGCGTCGTAGCGACGGGCCGGGACGAGGGCGACCAGATCGACTCGGGGGTGGTTCTGCCAGCGGATTTCCACGGTGTCCGAGGAACCCCGGGTCGGAGTGGCCCGCGATTGCATGCTGGCAAAACCGCCCGTGCCGCCTTGGTCGTCGAGAGGGATTTTCGGTAAACCATCCCGTTGCGTGGCCCCCTTGGCCAATTCCTGGGCAATTTCCTGTAATCGCCGCGAAAACATTGCCGCCAGGCGTTCGTCCCATGCGACCTCGCCCGCGTCGATTGTCGTGATGGCTAGCGCAAATAGGGTGAGCGCCTGGAGGAGCACCCTGGGATGCGCGAGACGCTGTGCGAGAACCATGATTTGTTTCCTAGCCAATCCCGGAGCAAAGCTCCAGCGCTATTGTCTGGCTCCTGCGGGGGCATCCTGCATTTGTTACTCCTCAGGTCACTTCCCGCGCCGGGAGCCTCTTTGCTTACCTATTTTTCAACAAAGGACAAATTTTAGTCGCTCGGCCACAGGCATTCGCATACGAAGACGCCCGAGAGAAAAAAAGATCTAAGATTATGGAAAGTATTCACGGACACGATGTGATGGGCATGATGGCCAAGGCGCAGCGCCCCTTTGCTAAGGGTGAGTTGCTCGCTGCCATTGGAAACCAATTTGGAAAAGACGCGCGTTTTCATACGTGTTCGGCAGAAAACATGAGGGCCGAGGATCTCATAGAGTTTCTCATTGGGCGCGGCAAGTTAGCCGGAGGCGATCATGCCCTGCGACTTGAATCGGGCCAGGCATGCCAGCATTGAAGAAGCTGCGGGCGGCGCGGGCGTTCTTCACGCCGTGCTTATGAATATGACAGCATTGGCAATCGGCTCAGCACCGGAACAGGCGGTGATGCCGCCGGAGAAAATATCCGCAGCGCGAGCTACACCCCAAATGCGCTCAATCAATACACCTCGATCAGCCACCCTGGATTTCTGGAAATCTACGGAAAAGCTCTGGCGGGCCAGGCCATCACGGTGAATAATCTCGCCACCACCCGCCAAGGGACGGACTTCAGGCGCGAACTTGGTTTCGATAATGCAAGCACCCAGCGCTGGGAAACCGTCACCACCAATGGCGGCAGCTTACTCACTTCGCACCATCACATCCCCGCCGCCAGCACCATCCCCGGCTACGATCTTGATGGCAACCTGACGTCGGACGGTCAATGGACCTACACTTGGGACGCTGATACGAGGTTCCTGTATTACACAAACCGATGGTATGACTCGAATACAGGCCGATGGCCATCAAGAGATCCGATTGACTATACAAACGTGAAATTAGACTTTGGAGCTTCTGAGTTTATCCGAAGCATTCCCAATGGAACGGCTCATTTTGTGGGTTCAGGGAAAGGAGATGCTTACACAAAGGAATTTGATCAGAAGAGCTGCAAGATAAAATCCGAATTCACAATCACGAACACCACTTCTCTTAAATCGGCATTTTATCACCTTATTCCTAATAGCTGGAATAATACAAGCACAGGCACCCCGGGTGCAAACTGGAACCAAACCTACACATGGAATGAAGACTTTGACTGCAAAAATTAAAAATGTTTTCAGAGCGCTTCTTTGTTTTAGTGTCTGTCTATTTATGATTGGTTGTTCCAAAAAGAAAATAGCAAGAGATTATTACATCGAACAGTTTACTGAGGGTGACCCCGTTTATTATGTGCAAAAGCAAGGCGTTGACTCGGGAGGGGGCGTTTTCGATGGTATCATCACACAAATTGGTTGGAAAGGTGACGAACTTGTCGCTGCGAGGACGACAACGACGGGCTGGCCTCGAAGGCATTACCTCCCCATAAACCACCCCGTTTACGCCGGTTTGGTTCGATGAGATCAGCTCGAAATGATTTAGCAGAGTTAAGAATTAAATTTATGATTGTATGATCGACAGATTCTGCGTTTCTAACCCCGATTCGCGGCTTTTTCGTAGCCATGCGCTTGTAAGCCATATCCAAAAAACCACACCTATGACAATTCATCACCACCGGGCCACCGGTTTGCAGAATTTAGCCATGATGTTCGCCGGCTCGATGGCCGCGTTGGTCGCGCTAGTTCCATCGCCAGCGATTGCCGCCGCCAGCACGAAGCAAAATAACAGCAACGCTCTCAACCTGCCCGCAAGCTGGGACACCATGCCCGGTGCCGCCGATGTCGCTCAGTGGACGTCCATCGTCACTGCCGCTAACAGCCCGGTGCTCGGCGCTGACCTCACTTGGCTCGGAATGAAAGTTGTTAGCCCGGGCGGCTTGGTGACTCTCGCGGCAGGAAACACGCTGACGGTGGGTGCCTCTGGCATCGACCTGAGCGCCGCGACCCAGAATCTAACGATCAACAGCGGGCTCACCCTGCAAGGCCAACAAAGCTGGAAGGCCGCCGCCGGTCGCACACTCAATGTGTCAGGCACATTTACGCGCACAGGTGCCACGGTCGATTTCACCAATTTTAATGCGACGGCCGTCCTCGGGACGCTCGCCAATGACGCATCGGGTATCCTCGGCCCGTGGGCGACCACCGGCGCGACGACTTCGCTGAATTATGCGACGCGCAGCGGTGCGGGTGCGATCGCGGCTTTCAGTGGCCAGAC
>JBDLWH010000283.1:0-4189 GCA_039804325.1 Verrucomicrobiota bacterium | reverse complement strand
CTTGCGAGCAGAACCACCGTCAGGGCCAGGAAAAGTGTCTTGCGCATGGCGAGAGCGACGCTGGCAGGTTCCTTGGCGTTTGGCCAGCGGAGTCCCCAAGATTCGGGAAAGTTAATGATTGTCAGTCCTGGCGAGAAATGCGAGTGATGGTCATGGTTAGCTATCGCTCAAACGTTGCCGCTTTGGTGGTGAATGCTGCGGGAAGCCTGCTCATTTGCGAGCGAGCGACCGTTCCCGGGGCGTGGCAATTTCCGCAAGGCGGGGTGGAGGATGGCGAGACGCTCGAACAAGCGCTTGCCCGCGAGGTGAGGGAGGAGGTCGGCCTCGATCCGCGGCATTACAAGGTGCTGCGGCGACGCGACGGGTATCGCTACCTCTATCCGGCAAATGTACGGGCAAAGAAAATCCGTAAACATGGCAGCCATGGTCAGGAGCAAACGTATTTTCTCTGTCGATTAAAGGCGAGCGCGCCACAGATCAACGTGGATCAAAAACCGCAAGAATTTCGGGCGTATCGGTGGATTCAACCCGAGGAATTTGACCTCGATTGGCTGCCCGCCTTCAAACGCGACGTGTATCGGGAAGTCATGCGCGATTTTTTCTCCCTTGAGCTATGACGGGGGATGCGAGATGCCCGCAGGGTCGTGGCCTAGACCGGTGAGCATGGCGAGGCCCCGCATCGCCCAGCCCGCGCGGGATTTCCACGGTCGCGTCGGGCGCACGACGTCCCACCCGGCATGGGCGGCTAGTTCAGCGAGCCGAGGGGACGGGTTGACGACGGTGGCCGTGTCGCAGAGGGTGAGCATAGGCAGGTCGGCGCGGCTGTCGGTGTAGCCGTGGCTGTTGACGAGTTTACCGTGCTGAAACCACGCTGGGGGCAGCAATGCGTTGAGGCGAGCGACTTTTGCGGCACCTTTGTGGTTGGTGAGTGGGGGAAAGAGTGGCCCGGGTGCGACGGGCGTGCCCAGCGAGAGATCAAACCCCAATGCCCGCCCAATCTCCACGACGTAAAACTCCGGACTGGCCGAGGATAGGATGAGCCAATGCCCTGCGGCGCGGTGGCGCTCGAGCTGATCTTTAAGTGCAGGATAGATGGCCGGCATCAGCGATGCCGCGAAGGCTTTGGAATAATCCTCAAGCTTGCCCGCCTCCATGCGCCATAGATAACTCAGAAAAATCCGCTTCATGCGCTCCGTGCCTAACCACCACGCAAACGGCACCAACCCAAGAAAAACCGGTAAAAACACCCCGCGCCACGGCTCGCGGCGCAACACAAAATGCCGAAACAACAATTGGCAATCCCACGCAATCAACGTGCCATCAAGGTCAAACAGGGCGATGCCTTGCGGCGGATCAGAGAAAATCGGTGTGGACACGGCGAATGGGGACTGGCGCGCATACTGGCAGGTGCCCACAGCTTGTCACCACGCGAAAAACAAAATGGGCAAAATGCACGCTTCCAAAATCCGGGGAAATCTTTCAGCGTCCGAGTCGCTACCCCATGTGACCGCCCGACGGAAATTGCACGCGTTCGATCAATTCGCGCGTGCGGCTTCCCCAGGTGACGGCCCATCGCGCCGAAATGCGCGTTTTCACCATCGTGCTATCTCTCCCATGACCTACGATCCCTTCCATATTGGCAACGTCCCCGTTGGCGGCCCCGTTCCGTTTTTCATCCTCGGCCCGTGCGCGTTAGAATCCGAAGCCTTCGCCTGGGAAATGGCCCGCGCGTTAAAAGAAATCGCCGAGCGCACCGGCATCCATCTGCTCTTCAAAGCGTCGTTCGATAAGGCCAACCGCACGTCAATTGAATCGTTTCGCGGCCCCGGTATCCACGAAGGATGCCGCATCCTCGGTGAAATCGCCAAGGCCCTCGACATCCCCGTCACCACCGATATCCACACCGCCGCCCAGGCCGATATCGCCGCCGAACACATCGACCTGCTCCAAATCCCTGCCTTCCTTTGCCGCCAGACTGACTTGTTGGAGGCCGCCGCTAAAACCGGCCGCGCCGTGAATGTCAAAAAAGGCCAGTTCCTCGCCCCGTGGGACACCATCAACATCGCTAACAAAATGCGGGCTTTTGGTTGCGAACGGTTTCTCATCACCGAACGCGGCACCACCTTCGGCTATAACAATTTGGTGGCCGACATGCGCTCACTCTACTGGATGCGCAAGGAAGGTCTGCCCGTCATCTTCGATGCCACTCACTCGGTCCAACGTCCGGGCGGTCTCGGCGGCACCACCGGCGGTGATGGCGAACTTGCGCCCGTGCTCGCCCGAGCCGCAGTATCCACTGGCGTCGATGGATTGTTCATGGAGGTTCACTCGGATCCGGCCAACGCTCTTTCCGATGGGCCTAACCAAATCCCACTTGAATTCATCGAAGATCTCCTCGTCAAACTCATTTCCATCCATCATGCCGCGCACTGAAACCTACTGACGGACACTCATTCTTTGCGTGCCATTCTCCCAGCCTTGTTCCTCACCACCGCCGCCCTGCCTGCCGCAGAGACTACGGCCCTGCCTGCTCGCAAAAATTTTTCAGCGGTTTCGATGTTGCCGGTAGGCAGCCAGCTTCGAGGGGTGATGTTTCCGCGCTATGACGAGGAGCACCGCAAGGTAACGGTGCTCAAGGCGCAGGCCATGACTCTGGTGAACGAGCAAACCATCGCCGGCGAATCGGTGGCCATCGAGTTTTTTAACCCGGACGGCAGTCCGCGCGGTCGAGTGGATCTCGTCACCGCACTCTTTGATCAGTCCAGGGGCATGCTCAGGGCCCAGGAATCCGTCTTGATGCGCAGCGACCGAATCAACGCCAAGGGCACCGGGCTTTGTTATGCCTTTGATCTGGGCAAGGGATACCTTAAAGGGCCCGTCATCACTTGGATCCAGCCTTCCACCGAGACCACCATGAACTCCAACCATTCCACCATCCGCAACTCCGCCTTGATGGGCATGTCGCTCCTCACTTTGCCCCTGAGCGCCACCCCGCCTGCAGCCGTGACGACTGCCGAACGCGCGGCCATCCAGGCGGACGCGGTTTCCCGAGCGCCAGCTGCGGGCCAGAGCGCCACCCACGCCCAAACCGCTTTGGCCAAGGATGCCCGAGATGCCGCCGTGACGTCGCAAGCGGCGCACGCGTTTGTCGCCCAAGTCGCGCTGGACGACGTCACGAATGCCCCGTCACTAGTGGCCGCTGGGCAACCCCTCGAGGTGAAACCCGGGCCGAATGACACCGTGATCACCAGCGATGGCGGAATGTATTTCGATGCCGACGAAGGCGTCGTGGTTTACCTCAAAAATGTGCGCGTCACAGACCCGCGCTTCGCCCTCACCGGTGCCAATGAATTGAAAATCTTCCTCACCAAAAAACCTGAGAAAGCCCCCGATCCCACAAAACCTGGAAAACCCCCGACGCCCGTCAAAGGAATGGGGGCAAAATTTGGAGAAGTCGATCGGATGGTGGCCAACGGGGCGGTGCATCTGGTTCAAAAACAAACCCAATCCGACAAGGAGCCCATCGAAGCCAGCGGCGCGCTTTGCTCGTATCACGTCAAGACCGGGCAAATCATTCTCAGCGGCGGCTATCCGTGGGTCAAACAAGGCTCCTCATTCATGCGCGCCAAACAGCCAAATCTTATCTTGCGCATCCTCAAATCCGGTAGCTTCATCACCGAAGGTAACTGGGAAATGGGCGGCAAATTGGAAAAAAAACGTTAGGTCACCCTCTCCTTTCACCCCACAAGCGGCACATTCCCGTTTCATCTCATGCACGATCCCGGCTCCTCGTTATGCCACACTGAAACCGCCATCCTCTACGCCAAGGGCTTGCGCAAAACCTACGGCGGCAGGGCCGTCGTAGATGGCGTTTCTATCACCGTCCAACCTAGGGAAATTGTCGGGTTGCTAGGCCCCAATGGGGCCGGTAAAACCACCTCGTTCTACATGATCGCCGGCCTCATCCCTGCGGATGCCGGCTCGGTGAGTTTCGGCGGCCATGATATCTCAAAGCTCCCGATGCACCGCCGCGCCCGACTCGGCCTCGGATACCTCCCACAGGAAGAATCGGTTTTTCGCAAACTCTCGGTCTTGGATAACCTGCTCGCCATCCTCGAAACTCGCCCGCACCTCAGCCGCAGCGACCGCCACGAGCGCGCACACAATTTGCTAGATCGGTTCGGCATCA
>JBDLWH010000282.1:0-8932 GCA_039804325.1 Verrucomicrobiota bacterium | reverse complement strand
CTGCCGAATTTTTCCAATAGCAGACGTTTTTTATTAGGTGAGATGCCAGGACATTCATCAAGCAAGCTTTCACGCATGCGGCGACGATATAACAGAGCATTATAGCTATTCGCGAAGCGGTGGGCTTCGTCGCGAATACGTTGGAGCAGTTTGAGTGCGCCTCGATCATGAGGGATGAGAATAGGTTCGCCTCGCCCGGGGACAAAAACTTCCTCGCGTTGTTTTGCAAGACCGATAATTGGCAAATCTTGTAGTCCTAGGGCATAAAGTTCTTTAACAGCCATTCCAAGCTGGCCCTTACCGCCATCTACGATGACCAGATCTGGTAATATAATTTTTGCGCGTCCTTCACGCGCAAGCCGTCGTTGGGCCTCAAATGGTTTTTCTTGGGAGGAAGCCAAATGCGGGTTATGTGCGGCATTTTCCAAGAGAATACGCGAGTAACGTCGTCGAATAACTTCGGCCATTGAGGCGAAATCGTCTTGTCCGATCACTGATTGGATGCGGTAGCGGCGGTAGTGGGCGTTATCTGGTCGGCCATTGGTGAAGCGCACCATCGAAGCAACAATGTGATGCGATGAAACGTTAGAGATGTCAAAGCACTCCATAATGCAGGGCGGTCCAGAAAGATTGAGTAACTCACCGAGTTCAGCAAGATCGGCAGTTGGTTTGATAGTGGTAGGTACACCGCGCCCACGGGTAAATTGACGAGTTGGACTGAGGGTTAGTTCTAGGTTTTGTAAAACATCGCGCAGAGAGGCAGCCTGTTCAAAATCCAGTGAATGTGCCGCGTTGGTCATTTCATTGCGTAGCCCATCTAGCAATTCACGTTTTCCTTTTCCGTCTAGGATATCGCATGCTTCATGAGCATGCTGAACATACGCTTCACGAGTAATCTGATGGACGCATGGAGCCGAGCAGTTGCGTATTATGTCAGCGTTGCAATGGCGGTAGTCATTTTCTCCTGGCTCAAGCGCGTGACAAATACGTAGGCCGAAGCTACGATTAAGCCATTCGAGCGTGTGATGCAGGGCATTAGAATGGGGAAATGGCCCGAAGTATCGCGCACTATCATCTTTTTTCATGCGCGTGGTGGTGAAGCGCGGCCATGGGTCATCTAAGCGGATTTTAGCTAACAAAAATCGTTTATCGTCGCGAAAAGCGATGTTATAGCGTGGCCGGTAATCCTTGATGAGCTTGCCCTCAAGCAACAACGACTCCTCTTCATTGCGCACAGTATGAAATTCAAAATCATCGATGGAATCAATCAGCGCGCGAGTTTTAAGACTGGCACGCATCTTTTGTGAGGCCATGAAATACGTGGCTAAGCGCCTTTTAAGGTCACGTGCCTTGCCGACGTAGATGATAGACCCGAGGCGGTCTTTCATCAGGTAAACCCCAGGTTGATGAGGAACCTCGCGCAGTTTGATTTTTAAATCAGGGGTGTTCATGCGGCTGTCTTCACCTGAGAGAAAGGCCGGAAACCGTTAACACGATGGGTTTTGATGAAAAATAGCTTCAATCTCCAACAGCAAATCGCGTCGGCAAATATCCGCTTCTAAAAACATCATTTGGGCCACCTCATTGGGATAGGCCGCAGCCAAGCGCTCTTGACAAGCTTTTAAATCACGTCGGTCGCGCAGATACACTTTCCATGCGGCATTGCGAACCGTTGGTACAGCCATTTCGTCTAGCATCCGGTCGATGTTCTCCAAAGTAACATTCATCTGGTGCGTGAAGTCGCGGCCAATGGTTTCCGCGCGACGCACGCTGGCTGTTCCGGAAAGGTGCCAACTGGTGGCCCCGTTAGCGGCTTGAACCACGCTGCCGCGGGCAAAGAGCGGGGATTTTTTACCATAACGCACCGGGTAGCGTGAGGCGGGCGTTTGCAGCGGGTTTTCATAGTGACGGACAGGATCGGGGCCAGCTACGAAGGCCAATATCAGTGAACCACCTTGGGTGCCAAGCGCCGAGGCCGCTGATAGGTCATGGCTAGAAATCTCCCCGAATTGTTCGATAAATGCCTGATGCCGACCGTAGTTAAATGACACGTAATTTTCCATTCCGTCCACCATCGTATTGATCTGAGGCACATAGTTCCAGATGCGATAGCGATTGAGGCCATGGGTTAGGGCAAATAACTCTCGATATAAATCGCAGGTTTCTGCTTCAAGCGATTGATGTCCTTTTCCGACTAGCACGCCGGCGATCAAGCCGGGAGCCTTGATAAATCCATTGTCTTTCCATGAGTCTAGGGACGCACCATGAGCTAACACTTGCCATTGCGGACCGGCTAACCACGGCATTTGACAATCTAGCACTAAGTGAGCATGCGTGTCCTGGTCACAAGGTGTCGCGGGTTTTGCGCGAAAGATGAGCGGTTTAGAATGGTCGGTTAAGCGGTTCATGCGACTTTGAGGTTGGACATGACGCACCTCAATCGTGAGCAAGCGATATACGGTTTCTGGCCCGTGACAATCAAAAATTATGGGTCGATTGGGCGCATGCGAGTGGATTCATCAGGCATTCGAAAGTCGTTGCGATGGCCACCTCTTCATCACCGTCCTCGACTATCAGGCGGTGCAGGTAATCCGCAGGAAACTTGGAGAATCCGGCATTCACGAAAGTTGGAGAAGCTTGCGGGACGGGCTCGGGCAACAATACCGGATCACCGCCACCTTCAAGCAGCGGGACGGCAAAACGCTGCACATCCGGCAAGCCACCCGACCCTAAGAAGAGCTCGCCCACATTTACACCAAACTCGGAATTACCCCCGCCCCCGGCGGCATCCAAAGACTGTCAATTTAATAGAATTCGCAAAATGTAGTGCCAGAAAGACCACAAAAAAGTCACAAGCAGCTTAATGTTAACAGCTTATGATTCGACGTGCTAAAGATGGGTTAAAACTATTGCCCGTTTTCGGTGCAATCGGGTGCATTTCCATGCACTTTCGTGCCTTTTCCCTAACTTTTGGAATTCTCTGTAACCCGTTGATTTCAAGGTGTTTTGAGAGAGGCGGAGGAGGGAATCGAACCCTCGCATAACGGTTTTGCAAACCATTGCCTTACCACTTGGCTACTCCGCCGTGCGTGATGCGCGGGGGGACTGATTACGGGGTGGCGGGGCGGCTGTCAATGCTCGGATTTGCGGAAAGTGCAAAATTCAAGGCGGCAAGGGCGTGGTCGAGGTCGGCGCAAGTGGATGAGAGCGGGGGCATGAGGACCAGGGTGTCGAGGATGGGGCGGGTGAGCAGGCCGTGGGCGCGGGCGGCTAGGCACACGGCTTCGCCGACGCGGCGGGAGGCCGGGAATTTTTGGCCATGGGGTTGGCGGAGTTCGATGCCGGCGATGAACCCGCATTGGCGGACATCGTGGATGATCGGGTGGGCGGCTTGCAGGGCGGTCAGTCCGCGGCGGAGGTGGTCGATTTTGGCGGGCAGATTGGCGAGCGTTTGTTCCTGTTGGAAAACATCTAGGCTGGCGTGGGCGGCGGCGCAGCCGAGCGGGTTGGCGGTGTAACTATGGCCATAGTAGAACGCCCGCTCGGGAGCACCGAGGAACGCTTGATAGATTTCACCGGTGGTGAGGGTGGCAGCCAGCGGGAGGTAGCCGCCGGTGAGTCCCTTGGCGAGGCAGAGGAAGTCGGGGATGACGTCTTCATGCTGGCAGGCAAACATCCGCCCCGTGCGACCGAAGCCGGTCATGACCTCGTCGAGGATGAGGTGGATGCCGGTGGCGTCGCACCATGCCCGCAAATCGGCGAGCATGCCTGCGGGCCACGGGCGCATTTCGTTGACCCCTTGGATGAGCGGTTCGATGACGACACCGGCGGTGGTGGTGAGAGTAGATTCTGGTAGCGCGCGCAGCTCATCTAACGATCCGACATGACTGACGGGGTAGCCGTGGTTTTTGAAGCGCTCGAAAAATCGGCCGACGCCGCCGAGCGAGGCCGCGCCGAGCGTGTCGCCGTGGTAGCCATTGGCAAACGCGATGAAGCCGCTGCGTTGTGGGGCACCGGATTGCAGTCGGTATTGGACGGCCATTTTCAGGGCGCACTCGACGGCGGTCGAGCCGTCGTCAGAGAAGAACACGCGCTCCAGCGTATGGGCAGGGAAGAAGGCGCACAAGCGGCGGGCTAAATCGGCGGCACCGGGATGGGTGAATCCGAGAAACGACAGGTGAGCGGCTTGATCGAGTTGAGCGCGGATGGCGGCAGAGATCTGCGGGTGGGCGTGACCGTGGATGTTAGTCCAAATCGAAGAATTGCCATCGAGGTAGCGTCGGCCTTCGGAATCCCAGAGCCACGAACCGCGGCCATGGGTCAGCACCAGCGGCTCGTGATCGGCCGCACACCATTCGCCCTGCGGCGTAAATGGGTGCCAGCAGTGCGCTTGATCAGTTTGAATCCATGTGCGGGTGTCGTCACGCATCGGCGCGAAGATGAAACAGAAACCCGCTGGAGCAAGCGTAAAGCGGGAATCCTGCCACTCCGCGCTTGCTGGGGCGACGCCTGCGGTTTACCTCCTGCGGTCCGCTTCATGTCGATTTCTTCCTACGCCATTCCCTCGCCCGCGTTGCAACGCGAGGTGCTGCGCCGCCGTTCCTTTGCGATCATCTCCCACCCGGACGCCGGAAAAACCACCCTCACCGAGAAATTCCTGCTCTACGGCGGGGCCCTCAATCTGGCTGGCAGCGTCACCGCGCGCAAAAATCAACGGGCTACCACCTCAGACTGGATGGAGTTGGAAAAACAACGCGGCATCTCGGTGAGCTCCACCGTCCTTCAGTTTGAATACAAAAATTGTGTGGTGAACATCCTGGACACCCCGGGCCACAAAGATTTTTCCGAAGACACCTACCGCGTGCTCACCGCCGTGGACGCCGCCATCATGGTCGTGGACGCCGGTAAGGGCATCGAAAGCCAAACCCGCAAACTCTTTGAAGTCTGCCGCCGCCGTGGCGTGCCTATCTTCACGTTCATGAACAAGATGGACCGACCGGCCCGTCCGTCGCTCGACCTGCTCGACGAACTCGAAAGCGTCCTGGGCATCCATGCCTTTCCGCTCAATTGGCCGCTGGGCGATGGCCCGCGCTTCAAGGGCGTCTATGATAGAGAACAAAAACAGGTGCATTTGTTCCAACGCACGGTTCACGGTGCCTATCGAGCGCCCGTCGCGGTGACAGGCATCGAGGACGAAAGCGTCCAAGAGGCTGTCGAGGAGGCCACATACCGTCAAGTGTGCGACGAATTGGAGTTGCTAGAAGGTGCGGGAGCCACCTTTGATGCGGCAAAAGTGCTGGCGGGAAAACTCACACCGGTGTTTTTCGGCAGCGCGGCCAACAACTTTGGCGTGCAACTTTTACTCGACCGCTTCCTCGATCTCGCGCCGCCACCCCCACCGCGGGCAAGCGGCGACAGCAAGATCGATCCGGCCTCGGCTGAGTTTTCCGCGTTTGTCTTCAAGATACAGGCCAACATGAACCCGAAACACCGCGATCGCGTGGCGTTCGTGCGCATCGTGTCAGGCAAGTTTGAGCGCGACATGAACGTCCTCAATATCCGCAGCGGCGAACGCATGCGCCTAGGTAACTCCCAACGCCTCTTCGCCCGCGAACGCGAAACGGTGGACGCCGCCTACGCCGGGGATGTCGTGGGTCTCGTTGGCAATTACGATCTTCTCATTGGCGATACTCTCGCCTCCAAGAGCGGCGTCACCTTCCATGAAATCCCGCGCTTCGCCCCGGAATGCTTTTCCTATCTCCACAACAAAAGCACCGCCAAATACAAACGCTTCCGCGACGGCCTCGCCCAGTTACTCAAAGAAGGCGTGGCGAGCGAATTTCAATTGCTAGATGCCGGGCTGTCACAAGTCCCGCTGTTAGGCGCGGTCGGCCCGCTGCAGTTCGAGGTGCTCCAATACCGGCTCGGCGGCGAATACGCGGCGGAAACCCGCCTGGAGCCCGCCACTTGGTCGCTCGCCCGCTGGCTCAAACCGCACCTAGGCGATCCGCTCGCGCCCGAGGCGCGCCCGTCACTTTCGTTAGGGGTGTCGCTCGCCCGCGATGCCAACGGCTGGCTCGTGGCCCTGCTGCCTAGCGAATGGGCGCTCAAAACCTTTACCGACAAGAACGAGGACTGGCTCATCTCCGATCAACCGTTCCCGCCACCCGTGGCGGCGCGTTGAGGGGAGGCAAGGTGCGGCTCATACGCGCGCCCCGGCGTGTTCTCACAAAATGATCCTTGGCCCGCCGCGATCCCGCAGGCAGGCTCGCCGCCGTGAACGTCCGGGTATTGATCGATGGGCCATCGGAGCTGGTCTTTGACTACGCGGTGCCGACGGGGCTGGACGTGCGCCCGGGATGCCGGGTGCGCATTCCGCTGCGCCGAAAATCCGCCACAGGCACCGTGCTCGCCATCTCCGACGCACCGACCATGGACTTTGCCCTGCGCGAACTGGAATCCCTCATCGATCCACAACCGCTCATCACCCCGGTGCTCTTGCGAACCGGCGAATGGATCGCCGACTACTACGGGTGCGGCATCGAATCCGTGATCCGCTCGCTCCTGCCAGAAGCGGTGCGATCCGAGGAAAACTCAGCCAAAACCCGGCGCATCGCCGTGCTCGATGCCACCCCGGATCCTGCCACCCTTGAAAAACTCGCCAAGCGTGCGCCGCGACAACACGCGATTCTTGCACTCTTAGTCCATGCGACCGATCGGCGGATGGCCGTCACAGATCTGGGAGATGGCTCGGCCCCGGCGCTCAAGGCGATGGAAAAGGCCGGCTTACTGCGCATAGAGACCGAGGAAGTGCGTCGCGATCCCGAGGCGGATGGCAGTGACGAGGTGCTCGAATCCCCAACCCTAGCGCTCAACGATGACCAGCAGCGTGCGTTGGATGCCATCCTCGCCAGCCTCACATGCCCGTCACCCAAGCCGATGTTGCTCCTCGGCGTGACAGGTTCTGGCAAGACCGAAGTCTATCTGCAAGCGGCTCGGCACGTGCTAGATCTCGGGAAAACCGTGCTGGTTCTGGTGCCCGAGATTTCCCTCACCCCGCAAACCGTGAGGCGCTTCAAGGCACGCTTCGCCACCATACAGGACCAAGTGGCCGTGTTGCACTCCAATCTCTCCCAAGGCGAACGCTTCGACGAATGGCACCGCATCCGCAACGGCCTAGCGCGCATCGTCATCGGCGCTCGCTCGGCCGTGTTTGCCCCGCTGCCCGATCTGGGGCTCATCCTTGTGGATGAAGAACATGAAAATACGTACAAACAGGAAAACGTGCCACGCTATCACGGGCGCGATGTGGCCGTGCTGCGCGCCGCCTTCGAACCCTGCTCCATCGTCCTTGGCTCGGCTACCCCGTCCTTGGAATCTTGGCACAACACTCAGTCCGGCAAATACTCCTTGCTGCGCCTCGACCAGCGCGCCGACGGCCAATCCATGCCGCTCGTGCGCATCGTGGACATGCGCCTAGAAGCCGCCAAACACAAGGGTACACCTGCCATTCTATCGGACAAACTGCGCGTCGCACTCGAACAACGATTAGAAAAAGGCGAGCAGTCCATCCTCTTTCTCAATCGCCGCGGGTTCGCACGCTCGTTGCAATGCCCGAAATGCGGCCACGTCTGCCAGTGCCCGCATTGCTCGGTCGCTCTGACCTATCACCGCACCGACGAACGTCTCGTCTGCCACGTCTGTGGCCATCAGGCCATCGTCCCGCGCAAGTGCCCGGAGTGCAAAGACCCCGCCATCATTTTACACGGCTATGGCACGCAAAAAGTCGAGGAGGTGATCGCCAAGGTCTTGCCCCAGGCGAAAATCGCACGCCTCGATGCCGACTCCATGCGCCGCAAGCACGCACTGCGCGACACCCTCAACGCCTTCAAATCTCATAAGATCGATGTGCTCATCGGCACGCAAATGATCGCTAAGGGCCTGCATTTCCCAAACGTCACCCTCGTCGGCATCCTCAATGCCGATCTCAGTCTGCATGTGCCGGACTTCCGGGCTGGCGAACGCACGTTTCAACTCGTCACCCAGGTCGCCGGGCGCGCCGGACGTGGCGACCTTGAAGGCGAGGTGATCGTCCAGACGTTCACGCCCCACTCACCGTCCATTCAGTATGCTCGCCAACATGATTTCGACGGGTTTTCTGATCAGGAAATGGAATTCCGCCGCCAGTTTGACTTTCCGCCCTTCGCGCACTGCGCGGTGCTCACGTCCCGCTCAAACCACGAACGCCGCGCCGAATTCACCCTCCAAACCCTGCACCTGCGCCTCCTCGAAGACCTCCCACCCGGCATCACCCTCGGTGAGGTACTCCCCTCCCCGCTCCTCCGCGCCCACGGCCAACACCGGTTCCAAATTATCCTGCGCTCGCTTCGTGCCCGCCCACTCACCCGTCACGTCCAAGCCGTCCTAGCCCGCACCTCACTCCCCGTGGACGTCACGGTCATCTTCGACATGGACGCCCTGAATTTCTCATGATCTCCTGTGCAAACTATAAACGCACTAACAGTTTCGGCTAACGAAAAACCCGCCAGAGGCGTCGATTTTGTTGCCAGTGTCGGCGGCAAGCGTCATTGGAAAATGAATTTGAAAAGCTTATGGCCGGTTACGAGCCACGACGTGTTCGGCGTCGTGAATTCAATGTGTTGGATGTTCATACTGATTTTCATGTCCTGTCGGCGCGGTATTCCCACCAGAAACCCATGACTGTGACAATGATCGCGGCCGGAAACGATACGGACCAAATTCCGCTTTGCTAAGTCCGCCATCTCTCGTTCCGATCATCTCTATAAAATCGGAATGCTTCGCCTTTAGAGACATCAGTTCATTGACCTTGTCATGGACACAGCCAGACCTTCTGTCAGACCAATTTCTTGACGTTGCGTCATGGACACAGCGGGACAGACCTCCTGTCAGA
>JBDLWH010000281.1:0-2803 GCA_039804325.1 Verrucomicrobiota bacterium | reverse complement strand
TTCATGAACGGGCAACTTATCTGACAACAGGTCCCGCTATCGCGATCGACTGACTAGGGTGCCTATTTTCCTGCTTGGGATGCTTTTTGGGTAGGGCATCGAGAAATAAGTCCTTTGAGGTTTTTACAGTCTGCAGGAAAGGTTATGGTGGGGCCTTTAACCCAGTGGCCCCGGCCTGCGCTGTTGGTGTAACGGGGTTTAAGTTGGCAGGGATAGGCTCCACGGGTAAGGGTAGAATTGCCAGAAATAGATACCGAAGAGGCGATCAGTTTTGGGGGGGTAGGTGGGGGCGTCCAGTTTGTGAGGAATTGTTTATCGCTATCAATGAGTGAATTGAATGGGATCGCAATGTGTTTTTTGTCCTGATCGCGTAATACAATGACGCTGTCGGGTGTTTTTTCAATGAGTTTTACTAGGACTCTTTTGCCGTTTGTGGATGTCAGTATTCTTGTTTGGCTAGCTTGTGTCGTTTGGGCGGGGTTTTTAGCCTCCTTGGCTTGTGCGAATCCTGCCATGTAGGATGCGATTGCGACTGTCCCCGCTATGAGGGTTCTCAGCGTGTTAATACGGCGTCGGGTTAAGTTCCCTGTGATTTTGTTGGGGAGGGCTTGTGGGGTTTGTGTGGTATTCATGGTTTTGTAATTTTATGGCGTGATTACCGGATGATTTTACAGGATTGGTTTATCAATTACAAAACTTGTTAGAGATGGTTTGACGTTGTGGACATTCCAAATCCATAAACCAAACTAGCTCAGTTCAAAAGCGAGTTAGAATTAGTCAAGAAGGCGAGCCAATCGACGGATCGGGCAGTACGGTGGCGATGGTTGGGACGGCGGCAAAGACGCGGGCGGCAGCGTCGCGGACGCGTTGCGGGGTAAGCGCAAGGTAGTGAGCGGCGAGATGGCGGAAGGAGTCGGCGGGATGATCGAAGAGGAGGTCCAGAGCGACTTGGCGGGCGATAAGAGACGGCGATTGTTGCTGGATGGCGAGGCCGCTGAGCACGGTAGAACGAACGCGCTCGAAGGCATCGTCAGGGATGCCGCCAGTGGCAATTTTGTGGATTTCGATGACCAGTTCGGCGCGTGCGAGCTGAGCTTGGTCGGGCGAGGTGGCCAGATAGAAGGTGAAGAGGCCGGTATCGTAGCCGAGAAACTGGGTAGCACCTATCTGATAGGCGAGTCCGAGTTCCTCGCGGATGCGAGAAAAGAGTGGGCCGGCCATGTCTGAGGCATATTCCTGAATCATCGCAAGCGCATGGCGCTCGGGACTATGAATACTCACCCCGGGGAAGCCTATGGCCAACACGGCTTGTTTTTTTGGCAGGAGCAGGGTGAATTCGCCGTTGCCGCACACCCCGGCGGGCACGCACCACGGTTTGGCCGATGGCAGGGCGGAAAAATGGGTGGTGATGAGATCAAGCGCGGCGGCCGGGTCGAAATCACCGGCGATGGCCAAGGTGATGTTAGCCGTGTTGAAATGCCGTGAGTGATGGGCGACAAGCGCCGAACGGTCGAGAGCTAACAAACTCTCGGGTGTTCCGAGCGCATCGAGTCCGTAGCCTGCGCCCATGAACGCACCGGCCCGCAATGCCCGAAACCCGACGTGGAGCGGGTCTTGCATGGCTTCCTCGAGGGCAGCGAGTTGGCTGGCTTTTTCCCTCATCATGGCGTCCTCGGGGAAGCTTGGGGCGACCACGATTTCGGCAAAGACATCGACGATGGTGGCCAGGTCCGAGGCGAGACCCGCTGCCTGTACGAGCAGGGCGTTGTTACCGCTGCCTGCCGAGACCGATGCCCCAAGCGATTCGAGTGTATTAGCGATTTGCTGAGCGTCGCGCGAGTGACTGCCTTTGGGCAAGGTTGCCGCCAGCAATTGGTTGAGTCCATTGGTGGCAGCGGTTTCGGAGGGCAATCCGGCGCGCACGACCGCTTGGAGGTGAACAAGCGGAACCCGGTGATCGGGGATGAGCGCCACTCTCAGCCCATTTGGTAACGTGTGAACTTCCACATCTTCTCGGCGATGACTCGTCTTCCCAAGCCGAACCGGGGGCGGCGCATCCAGCGGGTCTAGCACCGTAAGCGTCAGCCTCTCGTCACTGAGCTGCCGGGCGACTCGCCGCACATCGTCTTGCGTGACCGCTTGAATCGCCGCCAGATGATGACGCGTAAAATCCAGATCGCGCGCCTCGTGCCAGTTAGAGGCCAAGTCCGCCGCCCGGCCGGATGCCGTGGTAAGCCCCCGAAACTGGCTCACGGCGATCTGGCGTTGCGCCTTGGCCAAGTCGCTTTCCAACCGGTCGGCATGCACACCAGCGATCTCCCGGTGGATGGCCTCGATGAGTTGATCGCGTTGGGCGGGCAGGGCATCGGCGGAGATGCCGAAGAGGCCCTCACGGCCGGGGCCAGACCACGAGAAGGCGGAGATTTCGAGGGCTAGGCCGAGTTGATCGCGCAGTGAGCGGTGGAGGCGAGATGATCGTCCGCGGCCAAGGATGGCAGCGAGGACGTCGAAGGCGGGGGAGTCTGGGTGGTCTAGGGCGGGAGATTTCCAGGCTAGGGAGATTCGGCTGACAGGGATGGCGAAGGTCTCGCGGGCGCGGCGAAGGCCGAGTTGTGGGGGATCGATAGCGACGAGGGGCTCGGGGCTGCAGATCGACAAGCAATCGCTGGTGAGTGAGCTAACGAGTTGGCGAGCCACATCGGGCTGGAAATCGCCCGATATGACGACGCAGCAACGATCGGGCGTATAGCGCTCGCGATGGGTGCGAGCGAGGTCGTTGTAACCAAGTGAGTTAAAGCGTTGG
>JBDLWH010000280.1:0-6219 GCA_039804325.1 Verrucomicrobiota bacterium | reverse complement strand
GTCATCTAAGAGCACCTTGCTAGAGAAATTCTTCGGGATTTGAGTACCGGGATAGGTTTCGTGGGTGAAGTCCACGAGTTTCAAGTGATAGGGTTTGTAGTATCGCGCGGCTCTGAGTTCGAGGCTCCAGTGGCGGCCATCCAGATCAAATTCCTGAGGTGCGGCCATGGCGTCAGACACCAGCCAGGTGCCAAGAGATGGCCCCCCGTTGACGGGGATAATTTCCAACACAGCGCTCATCACATCGCGCGCGTCCATTTGGGTGGCGCGGGGCAGCGAGGTGATGGAAATCCTGGCACCGGCACCGTTACTGGCAGCAGCCACCGCCGATGCGCTCTCAGGCCCTATCATCCTTAACTCCGAGTTGCGATAAAAACTGCGCACCACGATACGCATTGGCAGTGACTCGTGGGTGATCGTGCCACCATCACCCAGCACGGCACCCGGCACGGCAACCACCTTGGCTCCCTGAGCATCCGATAGATCCGTCACCGCCAGTTCCATGTTAGCGGAGTCCTCCGAGAAGTTTTTACGTTCGCCTTCCTTGAGGCGCATATAACTCGAGACCGAAAACAAATCCGTGGCGAGACCGCCCGCGAGCATGATGATGAGGCCGAGGTGGATGCATTGAATACCGAGCTTGCGCCACGACCACGAAAAGCCGCGCACGAGCGAGGCGAACAAATTCGCTAGTAGCACCGCACCTATCAGGTGACCGCCGGGAAACACCGGAATCTGAAAGCCGCCGGATGGCGCTGACCACCAGATAAACCAACTTTGAAAGTATTGTTCCTGAACAAAGAAAAGCCCGAGGCGCACCTGGGCCAAGGTGCCGGCAAAGACTAGCACAAATGCAGCGGCGAGACAAAAGAGCGTGAGGCGCAACGAGGCCATGCCACTTAACAAGCGATTGAGGGCGGTCATTATTCAGGTAGGGTGAAACGCACAGACTCAAGAAACGCCGTGAACCTGGCTTTTTCGGATCCCACCAACGCGGATGGTCCCACGAGCTTGAAAAACCATGAGTCTGCGCCATGACGGGTCCACCCTGCGGTTAGGCGGTTCTGAGGCCCGGTGACATCGACGAGTGAGAACGATTTGGGACCAGCCGTGAGCTGGGTGATCTGAGCCGCCAGCCCCGCTTGATCGACCGGGGCGGCCCCCACTTGCTGACGCCAGCGGTTCACATTTTCGAGGTCGCCACCGACATCGCCGGGGAAATGCGATACGATCAATTCCCCCTTGTCACCCTGAGCCCCTACTACACTCATGGTAGCGTAACGCATTGCGCTGGTCGCAGGAACTAGCGTCCAACCTGCTGGAATCTCCCAAGTGAGGCGGATTTTCTCGGCCGGTGTTGGCGGCGTGGCGGGAGCCGTTAGCGCTGATGGCGACGGGTTAGGAGTGGCTGCGGGAGCGACCGTTTGAACCCACGCGATGAAGTGTTCTTTCTCGTTAGCCGTTAGAGCGGCGTTACCACGCATTTTGAAAAACCATGCGTCGTTATCATTATCGGCGATGACCCCTATCATGCGGCCGTCCTTGGCGGCGTTTGCGCCGGGGGCTAGCCCTTCGATCTCCACAGCTATGCCTTGACCAAACGAGGTCTTGACGCTTTGGGCGGTTTGCTCAAGGGCCGCGTCGTCAATCGGTGGTTGGCCTAACTGATTGCGCCAACGATTCACGTTCGCCAGCGTGCTGCCCGGTGCCCGGCGCAAAATGGAGAATGAGATATCCACGGTGGCATCGCCCTCACCCTGAAGTTGATAGCTAGCCAGTCGCATGGGCGACAGTGCTTGTTTCTTCCAATGTGCAGGTGGGGTATCCGCAAATGGAGGACTCACACTTTGGCCGCCCACCGCGAGTTGCTCGGCGGTGAGCCCGGCATGGGGGTCGGCACCCGGGCTGATAGAGGGCATAGCCCCAGGAATCATGCCAGGCAAACCGGCATGAGGGTCGGGTGCGGACGATGGTTGAGAAGCGGAGAGGCTATCCTTAGCGACGCTATACGCCTTGATTTTACGGTCCTGTTTGCAGGCAACGGCCGAGAGGACAAGCAATCCCGAGCAAAGGGGTAAAAATTTCATGAGTGATCAATGAGGACGGTCGAAAGAGTCAGCGCAGATTGGCAGCGCGTCAATTCCTGAGCAATAAAAGCGCAGTGATTACCTCTGTGATTATTCCTGAGTCTGACCGCTGTGGCACTCTGCGCATGAAGGATCGGAGTTTTCCGAATCAATGTGAAAGAATGGCAGCCCCTGCGGGCTAACTTTTTCAAGATCCTTACCAGCACCCTGCGCCACGATCACATGACAGGCATTGCAATCACTGCCCTTGATAGAACTTTTACCGTCGGTAGCCAAGTGTTTGCCATCATGACAACGGAAGCATCCGTTACTATCTTTATGGCCGATGTGGTCAGGGTGAATCCGCCAATCCACTTTCATCTCGGGGAAGAAATTCACTTTATAGATCGATTGGGCTTCACGGATCATCGCATCTACCCGCTTGTCATCGGGGTATTCCTTTCGGAGAAAACTCTCGATTTTTTGATTCGCTTCTTCTCGGGTGGCATACGGTTGGACCAGCGCTTTAACGACTTTGGCCTTGGCCCACGGGATCGAGGGATCAATGCGGCCAAAGGCCATGGATTGATCCACGGCGGCGTTGGGCGTGAGATATTTATGTGACGGACGATTGTGACAGTCCATGCAATCCATGGTGCGAATTTCCTTCTTGGAAATGTCACCTTTAAACGTGGAATCACGAAATTCAGTAACTTTGCCGTTGGCATCCGTTACGCGCACCCAAGGGATAGTGAGCCGCCTATCATCTGCGGCCACAAATTCAATCTTGTTAGACACATTCATGTGTGAGTGAATACCCTCCACGGGACCATGCACCGGGTCGCTGCCGCCCACTTTGAGCATCATTTGCACGGTGAATGGCGTGTTAGTCTCGTCGGCTAGGAAATGACGATAGGTTTTTTGCAGGTCGCCGGTGTGTTTTTGCGACCAATGGCACGACTGGCAGGTTTCCTGGGCCGGGCGCTGATTTACGTTGTGAAGGATAATCGGGCGCTTAAAATCACCAAGCACCGTATGATAGAGCTGGCGCATGCCATTGACCTTCGTGCGGATGTAGTTACCGGCACCCGGCCCGACATGGCAGGCGACGCAGGCGACCCTGGCGTGCGCGGAGTGCTGATAGGCTTTGAACTGCGGCTCCATCGAGGTGTGGCAAACCTCACCACAGAACGAATTGGTCTCGGTCATGTGATAGGTTTGATAGCTCCCGAGGGCGGTAAGAAAGAGAAACCCTAGACTGGCGGCAACAAAGCCGACTAGCAGGCGGCGGTCGCGTTTGCTAGAAAGGTTAACATGCCAGACAAAATTGGATGGCTGCTCGGGATGGCCATGAGGGATTCTGCGAGATTCGAGAATGTATCCCAGCAAGGCCATGGACAGTCCGGTGAGCAGGAATATGGGAGCCACCACGTAGGCGAGAATGCCCATATACGGGTTGGCGTGAGTGGCGAAAAGGTCCACCGAAAACAAAAGCACAAACGCAAAAAATGCAGAAACCGCTAGAACGAGGCCAGCCAGACTGAGCCAGTTGCGCAAGCGGGTGAGGCGGGTATGAATCGGCCGGGTGTCGGTGGCGACTGGCAAGTTGGGTTCTTTCATAGCATTCTAATAGGAGACAAGTCTTGGGAGTAAGAAAGCGGGGCCTCGACACCGAGACCCCGCCGCGTAACAATTGATAGAACCGAGTTTCATGCGGGTGACCCGCACGACTCATTTCTTGAAGGCACGGATATATTTGACTTGTTCAGCCGCTTCCTCAGCGGTGATTTTGTCCTTATATCCTTTCATTTTGTCCTTACCTTCAAGGATCACCTTGAGGGCTTCGGCATCGGTGAAGGTGGCCTGGACTTTGGCGTCGGTGTAATCTTGCACCTTGCTTTTTTTGCCCATGACGGTGTTGCCCGTGCCATCCTTGGCATGGCATGAGGCACAGTTTTTGGTGTAAACCGCTGCGGCATCGCCAAAGGCCACGGGCGCGGCCAGGATCAAGGCGATAGAAACAAGTGACATCTTCATTTTCATGGTGGTGTGGGTTGTGTGGGTTGATTTGCAGTAAACTGCTATGATCTTATGGCAGATCAGAAACGGACTTTCAAGCCTGTAGAAACCATGTGGGCATCAAAATCACTGATTCCACCGCTTTGGTCAGGCATGGGGTCGGTGTTGCTGGTGATATATGCGTAGCGCACGTTCCAGATCATGTTGGAGGTGAGCATGCGGGTCAGGGTCAGGCTGGCCGAACACTCCTCGGTGTTCAAGCCGTAGCCCATAGAACTTCGAGCCGCCGCATAATTACTGGCTCCGTAATAGGTAAGGCAACCGGTGAGATTTGTTTTGGCGTCAATCGAGAAACCACTGGTCAGGCTGCCCGCGAAATAATCGTTTTCCATGTTCGGGGCGCGGTTATCGTTCGCTAGTTTCTCATATCCGGTGTCGGTGTTAGCCATGATCCAGTGGGCACTGCCCTGCAGATAGAATCTTTGGGTGGCGTTCCATGTAACACTTTGAGAAAAGATGTTGCTAGTGACGTCGGCGCTTTGGATTTCCTTCAGGGCCGGATTGAATGGGGTGTTGTAGATATCCGACTTCTGATAGTCATAGCGGCTCACGAACGTGAGGTTCGGCAGGGCGCGCCACGTCAGGCGGACGTTCACATCGTTGGTATCGAAGCTGTGGTTGCGCATCATCGGGGTGAGCCCGCCATCGGTGTGATTGAAGTCCTCGTCATAGGACTGGTAATAGTATTGGCTGGACAGGCTGAGGCCCTGAAGCGGATACCAATTCGCGCCGACCACATACTTCTGCGATTCGATCGAGATATCGGTCCAGCGCTCGCTGAGATCCCCCTCGATATCTTCCCAAACGAAGCGATCGCCGTCCACTTGGGACCACTGGCTGCGGGCATAGAGCAAGAGGTCCGAGATGCCGGTATAACGGATCTCGAGTTGTTCGCTCGTCGTAGTCCGGTCATCGTCATTCGCGTTGGTCACGTCCTCGTCGAGTCCAAGTGCCGTCAGGTTGAAACGGGTGCTGCTGCTGAGATCCTCCCATTCGACGCGGAAGGAAGGAGCGATGACCAGGTCATCAATCGGGTTCCACCAAATGCTGGCGTTGGCGACATGGGTTTTCACGTCGGATCCGCCAAACATGTCCCTGTAGCCTTCATCGCGGCTGCTAGTGAGATTGTTGAAGACCCGGTCACTCCCGTCGATATTCGTGTCCATCGTTGTGAACGAATAGCCGAGGTTGAGAATCACGCGCTCCCCGAAACGGGTTTCGGTGAACAAATGGGCGTTGAACAAATCCGCGTCATTCACGTCGCGCTGGGCGATGTTGCGGTCTGTGGCGGTGCCCAGAAGTTGGCGGCTCTCATGCCGGGTATCTGTGTTATTAGACGTATCATAGCGTAGGCCCAGGTCGATATCGGTATTGCCGAGCGTGTGCTCCACATCGAGTTTGAAGATGTCCCGGGTCTCGTCGATGTCATAAAACGAGGGGACGTTGGCGATGTTGGCACTGCTGGTGTTGGTGCGGCCCCACATGGTCGAATCCTTGGTTCCGTCGCGCCACATGTGCTGATAGCCGAAGGTGATGTTTGGAATGTTGGGCAGGCGCAAACCCGCCTCAAAAAAGATTTCGCCGCGGTCGAGGGCAAGTTCGTCATCGTAAGGCACAACCCATTGATAGGCGGCGATGCCATAGGGGTTGTAGCCGCCAGAGCCGTCATACCATGTCCGGTATTCCTTGTAGCCCGCCTTGATGAAGCCGACGTCGGATTTTTCGAGCATGAGATTGAACTCGTAGTCCTCCAAGCCTGGCAGGGCGTGACCGTCAAGCGTCAGCGTGGTGGAATCATTGAGTTTCTGGGTGAACTGCAACGAATCGATGCCACCGTAGAAGTCGCCATTGGTCTGGGTGCGTTGCATCATACCGGCATCATTGCCACTGACGAAGGCACCACCGACGGTGAAGTCGATCCAGTTAGACGCGGAAGATTCCACTGGAGCAGCAGCAGGTTGGGTGGGCGTACCGGCATGAGTCAGCGTCATGGTGAGCACCATGGTTGATGCCGTGAGAGCTGGGAAAAACATGCGGGACTGGCGCACCAGGGCAGAGAATTGAATGGGTTTCA
>JBDLWH010000279.1:0-2523 GCA_039804325.1 Verrucomicrobiota bacterium | reverse complement strand
TGGCATCCTTGACCCGCCCATCTCACTGATGCGCTCAGAGCGGACCCTATTATCAAAAGTTGTTTGACGTAAGAAATTCGATATATGACAGATGAACATTCACAAGGTCGTCAGATTGCTGCCGATGTCAGGCTTGGTCTCGGGGTGAAGGTTTTCGAGTTTGTAAACTTGTATGGCTGCGATATCGGCGATGACACACGCATCGGATGCTTCGTGGAGATCCAACGGGGCGCGAAGGTCGGCGCGCGATGCAAAATATCGAGTCATAGTTTCATCTGTGAGGGAGTCACAATCGAGGATGGCGTGTTTATTGGTCATGGAGTCATGTTTGTCAACGATCGTTGGCCAAGAGCCACTGCTGAGGATGGCAAAATGCTCGCTCGGGGCGATTGGAAGTGTCAGGGTGCCATAGTAGCAAAAGGAGCGTCGATTGGCTCAGGATCAACTATTCTGGGAGGTCTAACGATTGGCGCAAATGCCATGGTTGGAGCAGGCAGCGTGGTGACTCGTGACGTTGCTGCGGACACCACCGTAGTCGGTAATCCGGCACGCCTGCTTGAACATTAACCAAACGACGCATAGCAGTTATGATACCTATTCTTAACATGAAATCGCGCCACCGGCTTCGGCACGATGACTGCAAGGAACCCTCAGGTAGAGTCATGGGTGTCTGTGATCATATTGTAGGGCACGTTCCTTTTACTGATTTAAAAGCCCACCACGTTTCCCACCGTCGGGAATTAGCTCATGCGATCCTTGAAGTGATGGATGCAGCTGCTTTTGCAGGTGGCCCATTTGTGAGTCGTTTCGAGGTGGACTTTGCCGATTTTTGTGAGGTCTCACACGCAGTAGGAGTGGGCAGTGGGACGGACGCATTGTGGTTGGCGCTCGCTGCACTTGGAATTGGCGCAGGCGACGAGGTCATCACAGTGCCGATGACGTTTATTGCTACGGCGGAGGCGATTAGCCGGACGGGTGCCCGACCAGTATTTGTGGACATAGATGACGCAACCTACACGATGGATCCGGTTAGTCTCAAGCGTGCTGTGACACGACGGACGAAAGCGATACTGCCAGTGCATTTGTTCGGTCAAATGGCAGACATGACGCCAATTCTTGAATTTGCGTGTGCTCGGGGCATTGCGGTGATTGAGGATGCGGCACAAGCGCACGGGGCGCGTTATTACGGGAATCGGGCAGGTAGTCTGGGGACGGCTGGATGTTTTAGTTTCTATCCGGGTAAGAACTTGGGAGCTTTTGGCGAAGCTGGTGCGGTAGTGACGGGCGACGCGGCCTTAGCCGAACGGATCCGAGTCTTGCGTGATCATGGTCAGATTCGCAAATATCATCATGCCGCGCTGGGCTGGAACTGCCGCATGGATGGCATTCAAGCGGCGGTCTTACAGGTTAAACTACGTCGGCTTGAGCGTGACAACGAACAGCGCCGCAAGCATGCCGCACATTATGCTCGTGCGCTTTCTGGTATTCCACACCTTGTTCTGCCAGCCTGCGAGCCAAGCAGATCTCATGTCTATCATGTGTATGCTATCCGAGTAAAAGGTCGAGATGACTTTGTGCGCGCCCTTGAAGCGCGTGGTATTGGTTGTGGCATTCACTATCCGGTGCCAGTTCACCTTCAGGAAGCCTATGCCGATCTCGGATATGGTCGTGGAGCGTTTCCACATGCAGAGCGGTGCGCGGCGGAATTTGTATCGCTGCCGATGTATCCAGAGCTAACTGACGGGCAAATCGAGGCTGTGGTGCATGCGGTGCTTGGCTCCTCTCCGATTTTATGAGTAACGATTGCTCATTATCATTGGGTTTTGCTAAAGCCTCAGGCCAGTCGTGTGTCCAATGTGATAGGGTAGATCCATTTGTAAGCGGGGTTTGGGATTCTTATGTCATGGCGCGGCCTGATCACTCGGTGTTTCATACGTCGGCGTGGGCGCGGGTGCTCTCAGACAGTTATGCTCATCGTCCGTTCTATCTGAGAATCATCGTCGAGGGAGAAGAGGCGGCGCTGGTGCCGCTCATGCAGGTTCATAGCTCATTGACTGGGCTCCGCGGTGTCTCGGTGCCCTTTGCCGATTTTGCAGGGGTGTTGTGGATAGATTCCCGACACAAGGCGGCTGTCTATCAGGTGTTGCAAGAAGTGGCCGTCGAACGAAAATGGAAGCACTTAGAACTTCGTTGTCGAGCGGTTTCGGCTCCCGGTGTCTGTTTGTGCGGCACCTATCATGCCCATGAACTGGATTTAAGTTGTGGCATATCTCAGCTTGCGCGGCAGTTACCGATGAGCACGCGCAGGTCGATTCACAAGGCGGAGCGCAGCGGTCTGGCTATCACCATCGGGCGTGATCCCCACGCCATGCAGGCATTCTATCATCTGCACAGTCGTACCCGCCGCCGCCACGGATTGCCACCCCAGCCAATCAAGTTTTTTCAAGCGATCAGTCGCCATTTAATGGAAATGGGCATGGGTGAGATTGTTCTGGCACACCATGCCGGGGAGGCTGTTGCAGG
>JBDLWH010000278.1:0-2758 GCA_039804325.1 Verrucomicrobiota bacterium | reverse complement strand
ACATGCAGTTGATCGGGAGCGGGCGGGTGCTCATCGGTCATCATCACGGATGGTCGGAATTTGAAATCGCGACGGGTCGGGTCTTGTTCGAATTCACCGGCTACGAAGGTGTCACCGCCGCGCGCCGCCAACCGGACGGCCACACGATCCTCGCCGGAGTGAACTTCGCCGGCACCACGGGTGTGGTGATTCTGGAGCTGGATGAAAATCATACCGAGATCCACCGGGCAATCTATCCGGGTGATTACGTGCGACTGATCCGTCAAACAGGGCAGGGGACTTTTCTGATGTCCTGCAACGACCGCATCCGCGAGGGGGATCGTTGCGGAAATTACCTGCGCGAGTATCCGGTCGATGGCTTCTATCATGCTTGGAAATCACTGCGCTTGCCGAATGGAAACCTGATCGTTTCCGCAGGCTACGGCGCGTTCATGGTCGAACTCGATCCGGCAGGTGCGATCGTTCGTAAATTCGGCAGTAAGGAACAAGTGCCGGAGAAAGTGCGTCCGTTTTTCTACGCCATGTTCCAGCTTCTGCCGAATGGCCACGTCGTCCTCGCGAATTGGCAAGGGCACGGAGAGGGCTTTGGTGAATCCGGCATCCAGTTGCTGGAGTTTGATGGCGAGGGTGAAATCGTGTGGAGCTGGAGTGATTCCAGTCGCATTTCCTCGTTGCAGGGCGTATTGGTTTTGGATGACTTGGATACGAACCAGTTTCACGACGAAAGGGAAGGCCCTCTCGTCGCCATGCCGCTTCATTGATTTATTTTTGTGATATAGTTCCCATGCCGGCACGAACTCATTCAAGCGTCCGATTTCGCCATCTCTGCTTTGAGTTGCAGTTCCATCTTGCGGCCAAGGGATAGAGCAAGACCATGCCTGCCGCTGGAATTGAACATCAGATCCTGCCGCGACGTGATTCGAGTTCGGTTCGGATATCATTCATGCGGGCGTGGGAAAGTGGGTAACGCCAGAGCAGGAAAAGCGCGGGGGTGAGCACGAGCGTGGGCAGCAGGGCGAAGCACAGACGCATATTGTGAAAAGCCTCGGGCGTCTGCGTGGCTTTCTGCGCGATCTCGAAGCCGCACCACACCACGACAATGCCGGCCAAACCATAGGCGAGCGAGGTGCTGGCTGTAGTGAGCCAGGAAAAAATCGCGGCGAAACCGCCTTCGCGGCGGTCGCCGTGGCGCAACTCTTCGTCGTCCACCACATCCGCGACCATCGAGGGGATGACCAGCCACAGACCGGTATAACCAGGCGAGAGGAGCGCGCCGGTTGCCAATGACAGCCACGGATACGCGGGATTGTAAGTGAACCAAGAAAGCAGGGTGGTGCCCATGATCAGGAGCGTCGATACAACCAGGGTCTCGCGTTTGCCGATTCGGCGGCAGAGCCATTGAAAAAACGGGATGGAAACGATCCCCAGCACCATCGAGAGCGTGCCTTCGATGCCGGAGAGCTTGGCGGAGAGAACGGTATTGCCCTCCAGCGCATAGTAGGTGCGCAGGTAGAACATCTGCCCCTGCACGAGATTGATGCCGAAAGTGAAAACCACCGTGAAGATGGCGAGGACGCGGAAGGGCGGATTGACCAGAGTGCGGCGCAGATTGGGCCAAAAGGGCTGCTTCGCCTGGCGCGCCGCCAGCTCGCTGGTGCGATCCTTCAATACGAAAACGGGCAGCACGCTCAACAGCATGATCAGCAGCCCCAGCCCGAGACCGATGATGCGCATGCCGCGCAGTGAGTCGGGCTGGCCGGTGACGGGGTCATTGAAAATCGGGAGCTGGGTGAGCGCCCACATCCACGTTCCGGTGATGGCGACGATTTTAAGGAAGAAGCTTCTGAAGCTGATGATGCTGGTGCGCTCGTTGCTGTCGGGGCTCATCTCGGCCGGGAGACTTTGAAAGGGCACCGACCAGATGCTGAAGGCGGTGTAGAAAACCAGCCCCACCCCCACCAACCAGAAAAACTTCAGCGTATCGCTCCAATCCGCCTGGCCCACCCAGAGCAACGGAAAGACCAGACCGGTGAGCAGACCGCCCACTAGCATGAAGGGATTGCGCCGGCCCCACCGGGTCCGTGCGTTGTCCGAAAGCCAGCCGATGGTCGGGTCCACCAAGGCGTCCCAAAGGCGAAAGATCAGGAACGCGAGGCCGATGTGAGCGGGCGACATGCCCATGCCAGCAACGAATATCGAGGCACTGAGAACCTTGAGCATCTGGGTTCCCAAATAGAAAACCATGCCCGATGCTCCATAGGCGGATTTATGCCAGAACGAGACGCGGTCTTCCGGACGGATGGTTTGTTTCTCCGGTGATTGGCTTACGTTGTGTTGCATGGATTCGGATTTGAATGTGTTTTGCGCCGGTGGCGAGCTTCTTGGAGGGGGAGTCACTTTATGCAAAAAGGAGCCACCGGCTCTCCAGCCAGTGACCCCGGGATTCCGGAAAAAACCTATTACCTCCGGGAATTTTTTTAGGCGCGGCGGCGGCGCAGAAGAGCCAGGATGCCCATGCTGCCGAGGAGAGCGGCAACATTTGGTTCTGGAATGGCAGCGACAGCGCCTTGGAGAATGATGTTCTCCCCAGCGGCATTGCCCGCCACGAACCCGGACTGGTTGGCTGTGGTCTGCTGGTCGATGACAAGGCCACCCCTTCCGGTAGCTAAGGCACCGTTGGTATTCCATTGGTAAATCCGGAACTCTTTGTTTCCAGTCAGGTTATCAAGCAGGGAATTGGAAATGCTAAACGTCGCAA